>JANXLY010000311.1 GCA_025354885.1 Acidobacteriota bacterium
ATCAACTTCCGCAAATGCCGCAGCATCGACTTCCGCGAGTGCCGCAGCATCAACTTCCGCAAATGCCGCAGCATCAACTTCCGCAAATGCCTCAGCATCAACTACCGCAAATGCCTCAGCATCGACTACCGCAAATGCCGCAGCATCAACTTCCGCAAATGCCGCAGCATCAACTTCCGCAAATGCCGCAGCATCAACTTCCGCGAATGCCGCAGCATCAACTTCCGAGCCACGACCGTCAGGGAGTGGACAATGCTAATTTATACAGGTAACTTCTAGCTCAACCGGCTATGCCACGGCTTTGCCGAACCAAGCGACGCATTTACGGCGTTGATGTTCTTTACACCTTCGGTCTTAAGCCATTCCGTCAAGGCTGATAGGCCCTGCTTTGCGTAAACCGGAATGCCTTCCTTCCAGGTCGCACGCCCACAGAGCACACCACTATAAGGCGTACCCGCTTCAGAAGCCATGCTCAAGCTCTCTGTAAACTGCGCATTACCTACACCAGCACTCAGATAGATGAAGGGCAGCGAAGTTACATCTGCTGCGGCACGATAGTGGTCCAGGGCCTCGGCACGCGTGTAGGCCTTTGCTCCCTTATAAACACTCGATCCTTCAACATACTCAGCGTTAACTGGAACTTCAACCTTCAACACATCCACCTGATAGCGGGGCTTCGAGAATTCCTGCATGGTCTTGAGCACAACTTGCGGCTTTAGCTTCGCAAACTCCAGACCCTTTTCGTCTCCACCCTTCGGATCATAGCCGATGAATTCGAGAAAAAACGGAATCTCCATGTCGGAGCACTCGCTTCCAATGCGTTCAATAAATGCGTGCTTGATGGTGTTGACACCTTCATTGTCAAAAGGAGTGTAATAGATCAGAATCTTGACAGCATCTGCGCCCAGTTCCTTGATCCGGCGAACACTCAAGTCCGGCAGCAGATCCGGCAGGCGGCCGTCCTGCGTGTTGTCATAGCCAGATTTTTCGTAGGCCAGCAGCAATCCGGCATTGGCCGAACGGGCCTTTGCTGCCGGTAGACCAAACTCCGTGTCGAGCAGGATCGCACTCGCATGGGGCGTCAGAACACTCACGACGGCCGTCTTGAACTCTTCCATCATCTCTTGCGTGATCTCACTCTGCGGAACACCTTTGCCTGCAGCAAGGCTCTTGGCCAAACTGCCGCGCTGGTCCATGGCAGCTGCTGCGATAATGCCATCCTTGTTGGACAGCTTATTCATATGATCTTTTTTTGCTTGACTCAAACTCATTAGGGATTTCTTTCTCTCTTTTCTAAAAATCGTTTGCCGGGCGGGTCCAGCGTGCACGCCGTCGCCAGTAAGCTTGCGCACGCCCCACATCCAGCAGTATCTGCGCCTTTAGTTTTTCGGGGTTCTCAAACTTCCGCTCTTCACGGATCCAGGCGCGAAAATCAACTCGAATCCTTCCCGGGCTCTCCCCGGACCATGCTTCGAGCAGATAGGTCTCAATGCTCAAATCGTTACCCCCGAACGTGGGGCGGTAGCCGATATTTGTGATCGACGGCCAGGTACGGCCGTCATTCAAATCCTGTGTCTGCGTCACGTAAACTCCTGCTGCCGGAATCACACGTTCGCCCTCGATAAGCGCTTGCACCTCAAGGTTCAGAGTAGGCACTGTCTGCTTATGTCCGATGCCCTGACCACTCACCACATTTCCTTCGAGGCAAAACTCATAGCCTAGCAAGCGATTGGCTAGCCCTGCACGCCCCTCGGCCAGCAACTCTCGAATTCCCGTGCTCGAAACCACACGCCCCCGTGTCGACACGGCCTCGGTGATCTCTACTTCATACTCCAGCTTTGTTGCCAGATCCTTCAGCAAACGCACATCACCACTCGCTTTATTGCCAAAGCGAAAGTTGTCGCCAACCAGCACTGCCTTGGCCAGCAGTTTGCCCACCAGCACGCGCCGTACAAACTCACTTGCACTCAGCGCAGCCAGTTCTTCGTTGAACGGCAACACGAGAACCTGCGTAATTCCTTCAGCCGACATCCGTTCGAGGCGCCTCTCAATTGGCTCAAGCGAAGGCGGTGCCATCTCGGGCGCGAGATGCTTTCTCGGATGCGGATGAAAGGTCAAGACAGTCGGCTTCAGCCAGCGGTCTGCCGCCAGTTGCGTACAACGCTGCAGAATCTGCTGATGCCCGGTATGCACACCATCAAAATTTCCTACAGCGACGGCACTTGGCCCAAAGTCAGCAGGCACATCCTCAAGATTCCAGTACACTTTCATCGCCGTACTGACCGGCCGCGCACTTTGCGCTGGCGCATTGCCCACCGCAATCTCAAGCCCGTCATACGCCAACCTCACATGCGGTGGCAAAAGGCTCTCGGTCCGTGCGTGCGGCAAGTCGTGGCAGATATGCGTCAGATACGCCCGCTGCGGCTTCAGCCGCTCTACGTACTTCAGACTCCGTGCAATATGCGAGTGCGTCGGATGCGGCTTATAGCGCAACCCGTCGAGAAAAAGCACATCCAACCCGTCGAGAAGTTTCATGCTCTCTTCAGGAATCTCATTGTGATCCGTCAGATAAGCTGCCGCACCAAATCGATAGCCCGTACTCCGCTCTCGCCCATGCGATAACGGCAGCGGCTGAAAAACCATTCCACCAACTTCAAAGGATTCACGGTCAATCTCATGCATCACCAGCTTTGGCTTGGTAGCCTGCGTTGGCTTCGCATCAAAAGCATAGGAATAAATCCGCTCCACAACATCGATCACTTCCCGGGTGGCATAAATCGGAATGCTCCCATTCTGCCTGTAATTGAAGGGCCGCACATCATCGAGCCCAAAGATGTGGTCGGCATGCGCATGCGTCAGCAGGATGGCATCAATACGCGGCAGCGCTGCCCGCAAGGCCTGCTCACGAAAGTCTGGCCCCGCATCGATCAGCACAACGCTCTTGCCGATGTGTACCGCGATACTGGGTCGCAAGCGACGGTCTCGCGGGTCAGCACTTTGACACACCCGGCAGTGACAGCCAATCATCGGAACCCCAACACTGGTCCCCGAGCCCAACACTGTGATACGAAGCGAGTCAGTCAACGCGGCTACTTCTGCTCTCCCGCTATCGCCTGCACATATCGAAATCGCAATTCAGTCAATGAATTCTCAAGCATCCGCTTCTCTTCGAGTGTCAGGTTCCCCTTCGTCTTCTCGTCAAGCACTCCCAGCAGATCAATCGCATGCTTGGCCCAGGCCAGGTTCGGTTTGTTCTCTTCACCCTCACTACCCGGCAGCGCAAACATCCCCATCTGCATTTGCGCTTGCATGATAAATGAGGCGATCAGGAATTCAAAACTGGCCGGTGGAGGTGTGGCCTCGTTTTCACTCATATGTTCCAGTGTAGCGGAGCCTTCAGCCGGGCGCTAATATTGAGACAATATGCAGTCTCTGAGATTTCTCTTCTTTTGCTCCTTCCTTCTTTCGGCGGACGCCCAGAGTAAAAGGCCCATGACCTATGCCGATACGGATGCCTGGCGTTCCCTCTCTGGTCAAAAACTGTCCGCCGATGGCAAGTTTCTTGGCTATGGACTCTTCCCCCAGGACGGCGATGGCGAAGTGGTCCTTCGCAACCTCGGCACCAGAACCGAGATCCGCGAGCCTGCCGGCGCTCGCCCCGCTCCTCCGCCTCCAGATCCCGAACGCGAAACACCTCCCGTGCAGCGCACCACTCAAATCGCCTTCACCCCCGATTCGCGCTTTGCTGCCTTCACAACCTTTCCCAAAAAAGAAGAGCTGAAGAAGAAAGAATCTGAACGCGCGAAAGGCGGTCTCGTTCTGGTCGATCTTACAACTTCAACCGTCACCCGCTTCGAGAGCATCAAGACCTACCAACTCCCCAGCGAAGCGAGCTCCGTGATCGCCTTCCTCAAGGACGACAAAGATAAAACCCTTACCCTCCAGCGCCTCAGCGACTCGGCTCAAAAAAGCCTTACCGGCGTCTTCGATTACGCTCTCAGCAAAGACGGGCAGACCCTCGTTTATGCGACTGCCGATGGCGTCAGCGCTCTGACCACAGTCAACTGGGATGGCACCGCGCAATCCCTCGTTAGCGCCAAGGGCAAATACTCGAAGCTAAGTTGGGACGAGAAGCAGACTCAACTTGCCTTTCTCTCAGCAGATAGCGTCTACCTCTGGGACCGCACACCCAACGCGGCCCGCCAGGTCGTGACCAATTCCACCGTCGGCATAGGCTCAGGCCTCAAAGTCTCAGACCGCGGTAATCTCAATTTCTCGCGCGACGGTGCGCACCTCTTCTTCCCCACTGCCCCGGAAAGAATCCGCCCCGCAAACGAAGTAGGTGAGAAAGTCAATTTCGATCTCTGGCACTGGAAGGACGAAGTCATCCAGCCTATGCAGAAAATGCGCGTCGGTGCAGACCGCAACCGCAGCTACCGCGCTGTACTTCATATTGCCGACCTGCGTGTCCTGCAGCTTTCAAACCTCGACTTGCCGGAGATCACACCCAACGAAAGCGGCCAATTTGCTTTCGGCAGCGATGATCGCGCCTACCGCTCTATGGTGGAATATGACACGCGCTATGCAGACCAATACTTGGTCAACACACTCACCGGCGAACGAAAGCTCCTTGGCTCCAAACGCAATGGGAATTACTCGTGGTCGCCCGATGGCAAATATGGCGTTCGCTTTGACGCAAAGGACTGGTTCTGCCTCAACGTTGCCACAGGGCAGGAAGCTAATCTTAGTAGCGGTTTGAATGCTGCCTTCTTCAATGAAGACTATGATTCTCCGGGCCGTCCTGGTCCTTATGCCGCCGCAAACTGGACACGCGATGGAAAATTCATCCTGCTCCACGACCGCTACGACCTCTGGCAAATCACTCCTGATGGTCGACTGGCAAAGAACCTCACCGATGGCCAAGGCCGCAAAAAAAGTATTCAGTTCCGGCTGGTCCGCACAGATACAGAAGAGCGCATGGAAGGCTTTGACTCTAGTAAGCCTCTACTGCTTCATGCCGAGTCACTCGAAACGCGCGAAACCGGTTTCTTCGTCGATCTGGTCGACGGCTCGGCCGAACCGCGGCTGTTGACGTGGTCGAACAAGAACTATTCGGCACCCATAAAGGCCAAGAACGCCGACCTCTTCGTGCTCACCGCCGGAACCTTCCGCGAATATCCGGATTTCCTCATTACGAACTCCACCATGAGCAGCTTCGAAAAGGTGTCCGACGCCAATCCCCAGATGGCCGGCTTTCAGTGGGGAAGCTCAGAACTGATGAATTTCCGCTCCACGGATGGCCAGGCTCTGAGTGCCGCTGTCTATAAGCCGGAGGGCTTTGAGCCTGGCAAGAAATACCCGCTTATGGTTTACCTTTATGAGCGCCTCAGCCAGAACGTAAACACCTTCAACGAACCCAGGCCCACCAACTCGATCAACATTCCGATCTATGTTTCGAATGGCTATATCGTCATCACTCCCGATATCAGTTACCGCATCGGCTACCCGGGCGACAGCGCAATGAGCTGCGTAATGCCCGCCGTGCAAAAGCTGATCGAACAAGGTTTCATCGACGAGAAGCGGGTGGCGATCCAGGGCCATAGCTGGGGTGGATATCAGATCGCCTACATGGTTACCCGCAGCAAGCTCTTCCGGGCAGCCGCTCCCGGTGCAGTGGTAGCAAACATGTTCAGCGCCTATAACGGCATTCGTTGGGGCCCTGGCATTCCGCGACAGTTTCAATACGAGCGCACTCAAAGCCGCATCGGCGGCACTCCCTGGCAATACCCGCTGCGCTTTCTCGAAAACTCGCCTGTCTTTCGAGCCGACCAGATCGAAACGCCCCTCCTCATGATGCACAACGATGGCGACGACGCTGTGCCCTGGTACCAGGGCATCGAGTTCTATTTGTCGCTACGCCGTTTGAACAAGGAAGTTTACATGTTCAACTACAACGGCGAGCCTCACAACCTGCGCATCCGCGCCAATCAGCGTCACTACTCGGCACGCCTCAAAGAGTTTTTCGACTATTACCTGATGGACGCTCCAAAGCCTGTGTGGATGGAGAAGGGCCGACCCTATCTCGAACGCGAGCCCAATGGCCCCAACCGCACCGAGACGACAGACGAAGAAGTAGAACAGCCCTAAGCGTTCCTTTAGCGCAGCTTGTCCAACCACTGCACTCGCCCAGCAAATTGGCTTCACCGGGCGAGCCTAGGCAGCAGGCCCATTGACCAGCGCATCAGGGTGTATCGCACTGCACCCGGCGGAGCGAGCGATTCGAACTCTACACCCGCGCCTGCCCCGCACCAATCGCCTGATGCACGCTGTTACCTCAGTTTGTCCAGCCCATTCATCGCCGCAACTCGATAAGCTTCCGCCAGCGATGGGTAGTTGAACACCATGTCCTGCAACAGCTCCACGCTTCCTCCACTCATCATCACCATCTGTCCGATGTGAACCAGTTCGGCTGCCCCGTCACCGAGAATATGCACC
Organism: Acidobacteriota bacterium; assembly: GCA_025354885.1. Taxonomy (GTDB): domain Bacteria; phylum Acidobacteriota; class Terriglobia; order Bryobacterales; family Bryobacteraceae; genus Bryobacter. The sequence goes on from JANXLY010000311.1 coordinate 6,496, forward strand.
CCAAGCAACTGCTTGGTCTCCGAGTGGAAGATCAATTTCAAGAGGCCGTTCTGATCACCGCAGATCTGCGCTTTCGCGATCTCGTCAAACGACGCAACGCCCACTTCATAGGGGATTTTCTCCGCAGTCAGTTGCGCCTCGTTGCGACCCACCATCGATATCTCGGGGATTGTATAGATGCCGAAGGGCAGCAATTCCGGGCGAGTCTGACGATCCTTACCAAACATGTGACAGGCCGCAATCCTTCCCTGCTCCATCGAAGTCGAAGCCAGTGAAGGAAACCCGACGATGTCCCCGGCAGCATATATATGCGGAATCTTCGTCTGGAAATAATCACTCACCGCAATCTGCCCCCGATCCTTGGTCTCAAGCCCGATCGCTGCCAGATTCAATCGGTCCGTGTTGGGCTGTCGTCCAACGGCATACAGCAGCGCTTCAGCCGAGAGCGTCTTGCCGCTTTCCAGTTTTGCAATTGCTCGCAGTGGTGTACCCTCCGGCGCCTCGACCGAAACCACCTTCTCGCCCATTCGGAAAGTAACTCCGCATCGTCGCAATTGATAAACCAGCGCCTCCGTGATTTCACCGTCCACATGCTCCAGCAAAGAATCACGCGCTTCCACCACAGTCACCTGGCTCCCCAGTGCCGCCGCCATCGAAGCATATTCCAACCCAATCACTCCACCACCCACAACAATCAGAGATTTCGGAAAATCTCCGGCAGTAACCTGAATGAATTCATCCGAGTCGTAAATCTGAGCTGCTTCAAAAGGAATATCCTGCCTGTGCGCAGGACGCGTGCCGCACGAGAGTAGTATGAAGTGAGCTCGATATTGAGCCTTCACTTCTCCACCCTTCATCACTTCCATTACATGCGGATCACTGGTGAATTGGGCGTGCCCATCAAGCACAGTGATGTGGTTCCGGCGCAACTGATCCTCGATCACGGCATACTGTCGCTTGATCACTTCAGAAACACGAAACATCAGGTCTTCAATCTGAATTTCTGCCTTCACCCGATAGCCCTTGCCGTAAAAGGTTCGCTGTCGGAAACCACTGAGGAACAACACAGCCTCGCGCAAGGTCTTGCTCGGAATCGTCCCAGTGTGCAAACAAACTCCACCCAGCTCGAAGTTATGATCTGCGATTGCTACAGACTTGCCTTCCTTTGCAGCTTCGATGGCAGCATGCAAACCAGCAGGCCCACTCCCGACTACTAGCAGGTCAAAATCAAAGTCATTTTTTTCCATAGGGTTCCTGAGATATTCTATCGGTCTTCAAAGCAGGCGCTTCGTTCGTGGCACCGCAATCTTCCGCTCAAGCCGGGTGCGCCGATGTTCCAGATCCACACTCCTTCCCACTGCTTCAGCCTCCATCGTGCACTCCAGCGCCATGAACAGATTCTTCTCCGTATGCTCGTAATACTTGGCCAGCTCTTCAAGAGCTTCCGCCCGATACGGGTTCTTGCTCCGCGCAAGGTCCGTCCAGATCGTCAGCGCCTCCGTCACCTTCTCGCGCTTCTTCTCGACCAGCGCCCACTCCCACAGACTGCGAAACAAAAGCTCGTCGCTAATCTCCGCATCCACAGCCTTGCGGTACAACTCAACTGCTTCCTCAAGCCGACCCTGTACCACCAGCCAGCGCGCAAGTCCGCTAAGTTCAGCTCCGTGCTTGAGCGTACAGGCTCCAGGGTCTTCAAACGCCTGCGGAATAATCCCCGCCAAAAATGCTAGCGACAAAATATCGAGCGCATTGTGTTCGAGCACAGCCTTGAGCTTCCCCACCTGCCTCGTCCGCAGATATTCAAAATACAACTGCGGAATGAGTTCCCCCGGCACATCCCCCACACGCTCATGCCCGAGGATTTGGCGCTCCAGTTCCACCAGCCGGCACGAATCGAAACGCAGCTTCCATAGCCGCCTCGCCCCATAGAGCAAATCAAGATGTTCCATGCGCGCAAAAGGAGTTTTCTGCCGTGCTAGTGTGTAACGGGTCTCAAGCAACGGCTGGTCATAACTGCGCCCGTTGTAACTCACTAGAGTGTCAAAGCTCGATAGATATTGGGCCAGCGAAGCCAGCGCACTCGCTTCTTCCCCGTGCTCCCTTACAAACCATTGCTTCAAGACAAAACCGTCACCAGTAACACTCGCCGCACCAATCAGAAAGGCCATGGTACCGGCACCACCAGCCAGTCCCGTAGTCTCCGTATCAAGATAAACCCAATTCCGCCCGCTCAGCTCACGCAACCGCTCTACGAACACATTCCCGTGCTGATGTTCTTCGGCATAAACGCGTTCCAGCTCCAGATGCTTTCCAAGCTCCGTCTCCACTTCCACGCCCCCAAGGCACGCTGAGTCATCGACACCCGCCTCCTGCATTGGTGCAGGAAAACGCGCATCCACCTTCTCGATGCGCTTGCGCAACAGCGCAAGCTGCGCCTGTAGTGGACTCTCCAATGTTCGTGATCTCTTCGCCTATTTTACGGCTTCGTCGGCGTGATAGCTAGACCGAACTAGCGGTCCACTCTCGACGTGTTTGAAACCCAGCTCCACGCCGTAGCTCTTGAGCTGCGCAAACTCCTCAACCGGCACATAGCGAACAATCGGTAAATGCTTCACCGAGGGCCGCAGGTATTGGCCCAGCGTGACAATATCGACCTTGTGCGCACGTAACGCCCGCATCGTCTCCCGCACCTCATCGAGCGTCTCGCCAAGCCCAAGCATCAGCCCGGACTTGGTCGGTATCTCCGGATGGCTTTGTTTCGCGTAAGCAAGCATCTCAAGACTGCGCTCAAATCGCGCCCCAAGACGCACCTGTTTATACAGCCTAGGTACAGTCTCTGTATTGTGGTTCAGCACATCCGGCTGCGCCGCAAGCACAATGTCCATTGCGCTGTGCAATCCCTGAAAGTCCGGCACAAGCACCTCAACCCCGCAGCCAGGTACACGCTCACGAATCGAACGAATCGTAGCCGCAAAAATCCCCGCACCGCCGTCCGGCTGATCATCACGATTCACGCTCGTGATCACCGCAAACTTCAAGCCCATCCGCGACACCGCCTCCGCCACCCGCCTCGGCTCATCCTGGTCCACTTCAAGCGGCGCGCCCTTCTGCACAGCGCAAAACCCGCAGCGACGCGTGCAAAGATTTCCAAGAATCATGAAAGTCGCCGTACGCCGGTTCCAGCAATCTCCGATATTCGGACAGGCTGCACTCTCACAAACAGTATGCAGCTTGAGATCCGTCACCAGCTGCTTGAGGTCACGGTAATTCTCTCCCACCGGAGCGGGCGCTTTCAGCCACTCCGGACGTTTCGCTTTGGCCGCTTCAATCGATACAAACACTATGACTCCATTTTAGCGTCCAAGGCATTTTCAAGAACGGATTCCCGCTTCAGGCCTTCAAAACGCAAAGCAGACGCAAAACCCATCTCAACAGCTGCCCGAGGAATGAATCCAATCAATTCACTGTTGGCCACACGAACTCCGTACCGCAAGGCCTCACGCTCAACAGCAGCAAAAACAACATGAATTGGAGTCACTTCAAAATCAGTAAGATTCATCGAAACCTGTGCCTGCCCCCGCGAGTGCAGCATCACGCCCATGGCCTTTACATGCGGCAAACCACCCGAACTCGCCCGGATTGTTTTGGCAATGGCTTTCGCAATCTCCAGCTTGTCTGTATCGAGATTGATGTTGTAGGCAATCAGCAGTTTTCTTGCCCCTACAACAGTTGCACCAGCGGTCGGGTGCAATTGGCCATGGCCAAGATCCGGAGCTCTTTCTGCACTCAGCAGCAGTTCATCACGCAGTCCTTCAAAATGTCCGCGGCGCACATTTTCAAGCCGCTCCCTTCCAGCAATTTTCGCCGCAGCTTCATAGAAATAAACCGGCACCCCAAAGCGGCTCCAGATCTCTGCTCCAGCCTCCCAGGCCAGTTCAGCGCAAGCAGCGAGCGCGATGTCGCGCACCGGAACAAATGGAACAACATCGGCGGCCCCAATCCGAGGATGCTCGCCTTGCTGCCGGCTAAGATCAATGCGTTCTGCAGCCACGCCCACGGCGCGTATGGCTGCTTCCTTCACCGCCAGCGGCGGGCCCGCAATCGTAAAGACACTGCGGTTGTGATCAACATCGGCCTCGCGACCAAGCAACATCACCCCGGCAACGCTCGTCAGCGCCACCTCAATCGCCAGCAGTGTGGTTTCCTCACGGCCTTCCGAAAAGTTCGGAACACACTCCACCAGCGGCTGCTTCATGATCCAATCGGTCCTTCACCTTCGGTGAGAGCAGCCATGATCTTTTCGCGTCGCTCCATTGCTGCCGCCTCTGCCGTGTCCATCGCCACAAAATAGAAGGCCACTGAGAGCAGAAAGACAAACGCCAGCATGACAAAGAAGGCAAGTTCCGAAGCAAACGCGTAGCGGGCGAGATAGGCTAGCCCAACTGGGATACCGAGCGTCGGATACGCAAGCAGCATCCAAAGTTGAAACTTGCTGCCGCCCCGGCTCCGCCAGGAATTCTGCGGGTTAGCTGCACGCGGGTAGTAAATCGTGCCAATGTTTCCCAGTCCCGTAAAGAAGACGGCCAGCACGGTCGTAACGGCAAATGCTTCGGCAATTTTCAAACCCGTAATCGGCAGCCGCAAAGCAAGACAGGCCAGCGTAATGATCGTGAGTTCCAAAAAAATGTAGACGCTGGCCGTGATGTTTTTGGCCAGAAGCACAGTCCGCAGCTTCACCGGAGCAAGCCAGTAAAATTGCGCCGCACTGCGATCAAATCCAAAGCTGTTGAACAGCGCAACTTCGCCCAGCATCATCACCGAATAGACACTGATCCAGGTCAGGAAATTGCTCTGCAGCGGACCACCTCTTCCAGCGATCACTTTCCCAAAAGCCAGGGGCAGCCAGATCACCAGCCCAAAGGTAAAGCCCATAAAGAAAATCAGCCGAAAGCGAGAACTGCGAGCCAGCGACTGCATCTCCTTTTCAACCAGCGCTGCCAAGGGATCCGGAAATAATTTGCGTGGCCAGCGAAACAGCAGATCCGTCCAGCGAGATCCAGAATTTGTTCCCCCGTGGCCAGATTGCGCCCGTACCGCATCCACATCAAAGTGCAGGCTGCGGTGAAATTGCCATTTGCCAAACCACATCGCAGCCGCACAGTACAACACCACCAGGCTCAGATTGAGTTGCGGCATTTTCCCCATCACCAGCGCAGCAGCCGCACCCCACGGGAACATCGACTGGTTGAAATTCATAAACGTTGTCTTGATAGCAGGCGGCACGCCCACAAAAGCGATCATTTGCGGAGTAACCATCAACAGCACCAGCCCCAGCACAACCACTTCGCGAATACCTTTGCGCTCCATCAGTCGGCCAAGCAGGTCTTTGATCCCCGCCGAGAGATAGAGGTTGAACACCACAAACAGTAAAAGTGTAAATGGGCCCCAGACTGGAATCTCGGGGTTCCGCAACAAGCCGAAAAAAGCCCCGGTCAACAGCAGCATTACTTCAATGCCAGTGGACAGCCGTAACATCACTTCAATCAGAAACAACTGCCGCTCGGGTACCGGATACACCATCAACTTGCGCGTATCGATCGACATGCCGGTAGATACAAGAAAAACCGGCACCAGCTGCCAGTAAAGGAAAGCAGCCAGCAATCCGAAAGTCAGCACCAGTTGAAATTGAGGAAACTCACTTGGCCTGACCTTACCGAGCAGCATTGCAATTCCAACACCTCCGCCAGCCAGCATCAGATACCAGATCGCCATCACGATCGAGCCAATCCAGAAACCACCCATCTGCGGTTTGCGATAAAAATTCAGCAGCGTGCGCCATTGCGCCCACAGAATCGCCGCCGCTGGACTATCCATCAAAGCCATGTCAAATCCGTCGAACTGCGATTGTGTTCTCCAACCGTCCGAACGAAAAGATCTTCGAGCGTCTCGTTTTCACTCCCCTGTCGCAAATCGTCCAGAGTCCCTTCCGCCACAAGTTTGCCTTCGTGGATAATCGCAATCCGGTCACAAAGCCGCTCCACTACTTCGAGGACATGCGAAGTCAGAAAAATCGTCGAACCATTCTTGACGAGATCGAGGAGCAGATCTTTCATCAGTCGCGCACCCACCGCATCCACTCCCTCAAATGGTTCGTCCATCAAAAACAGTTGCGGACGGTGAATCAGTGCTGCCGCCATTGCCACCCGCTTGCGCATTCCCTTCGAATATTCAGCAATCAGTTTTCGCCCGGCACTGGAAAGTTCGAAGAACTCAATCAGTTCCTTCGCACGCTCTGCAGCAAGCGGTCGCGCTAGACCATACATACGTCCGATGAATTCGAGGTATTCCGGACCAGTCAGGTTGTCGAAGAGCAGCGTTTCATCCGGCACCAGTCCGATCCGCCGCCGCACATTTAAGCCCGCCTCCGGCTGCGAGGGATGGATTGGCTCCCCCAAAAGAAAGATCTCCCCAGATGTCGGCTGGGCTACTCCCATCAACATTTTAATGGTGGTAGTCTTTCCGGCCCCGTTCGGCCCAAGAAAGCCGTAGAAGCAGCCTTGCGGCACCGCAAGACTCAATCCGTCGACAGCAGCCTTGGTCCCATAGGACTTCCGTAAATTCTTAATTTCGATGGCTAGCACTTTTTGTATTATCCCTGTTCAAGTTCGACAAAGTCGCGACGATATGTAAAGGGTGGAGCCTATGCCACTTGCTGAAAAGGAACTAGGGATGATCCCCCCGCCCGCCGCGGCGACGATGATCAATGCCGAAAATCGGCAACTTCTGTTCCGACAGAAGCTCCAGAGAGTTCTAAACAACCTACCCCCGTTTTCTCCGATCCTGAATCGACTCCTCAGCAGCCTTGCGAGCGAAGATGTCCGATTCAGTGATTTGGCAAGCCTGATTGAAAAGGATACCGTTTTGAGTGGCCATGTCCTGCGACTGGTCAACAGCGCTGCAATGGCACGCCGAAGCAGGATCAATTCGATCTCTCATGCTGTGAGCGTTCTTGGCCTTGTACGCCTCAGAAACTTTCTCCTCAGTATTTCCATTGCCCGTCTCTGGCAAAACACCAGAACCATTCCGCCCTGGTCCATGGCTCAGTTCAATTTGCATGGAGCCGCAGTCGCTCTGATGTCAGATTTACTGGCACAGAACACACATTGCCACTACCCGGAAGGCGCATTTCTGGCCGGCCTTCTCCATGACTACGGCAAGCTTCTGATTGTCGCCGCGCTTCCCGATCAATTCTCCGAGATCGTAAAAATGATCCAGGAAGACAAAGGTTCATTGTCAGAGTGTGAGGCTGAAGTAATTGGCCTTACCCACGCAGAACTGTCCGCGATGACCCTCAGAGCCTGGCACCTTCCAGAAGACATTGTGCGGGGTGTGGAATACCACCACATGCCGGACGAAGAAGAAAAATCTCTTCCTGAACCCGTCAAGGGAATGCTGCTCGGCCGCATTGTATTCGCCGCCGATGCCGTCGTCCGACATCTCGGAATTCACGTCATTTCTATCGATGGGCCACAAGAGCCATCCCGAGAAAACGCCCTCGCTACCCTCGAGGCCCTCGGCTTCAGCTCCTCGGCCTTGAAGATCCTTGAAAACTTTGAAACCGAATACGACGCAATCCGAAGCTTCTTTTAATTCTTCTTCGGAGCAGCTGTCCCCTTGCTCAAACGCCGGTAGTATTCGGCCACTTGATCCGCATACCCGCTCGGTACCCGATCCGGGGTAGCGCTCCGCGCTTCCCCATTCGCCTCTTTCGCCTCTACTTCACGACGAAGTTTCAACTCAAGTTGCTCCAGCAGCGGCAATAGTTGGCTCCGCATCTGTTCTACCAATGCCGGATTTCCTTTGAACTTGTTCGGATCAAGAGCCGACATATCACTCAGCAGCTTCTTGATCTCCGCCTGATCCTCAGGTGTACCACCTAACTTGCCTCGCATGGATTCCAGATCACGCAGGCTTTGCGAGAACTGCCTTTCTACATTACGCATCTCCGGCGCATTCGGCAGATTGGGCTGGTATTGCCCCGAGTTCATCGCACCAGAATCGCGGAACGGGCTGCTCCCACCTCCACCGCGCTGCTCATTCGGTCTGCCATCCTGGCCACGCCCACCATTCCCCTGTTGAGATTGGCCTTGTTGCTGTCCTTGACCCTGTTGCTGTCCCTGACCAGCTTGCTGCCCCTGCCCAGGCTGCTGCCCTTGACCTTGCTGCCCTTGACCCTGTTGCTGTCCCTGCCCAGCTTGCTGCCCCTGACCAGGCTGTTGACCTTGGCCTTGACCCTGTTGCTGTCCCTGACCAGGCTGCTGTCCCTTTTGACCTTGCTGCCCTTGACCTTGCTGCCCTTTTTGGCCCTTCTGACCTTGGCCTTCCTGCTGCCGAGTCAATTCAGCCACCTGCTGTCGCAATTGTTCAACCTGCGCCAGAGCCCGCTCGTTCGGATCATTCTTCGCTCCACCAGGACCGGCAATTTTCTCCGCTTCCTTCACTTTGTCTCGCAGATTATCGAGAGCGCGTGAAATTTCCTTTTCGCGACCAGCCATATATTGGCCGTAGCCTTTACGAATATACTCGCTCATCATTTTCATCTTCAGATTCAGGTCCTCTTTCTGGGCCTCTCCCAAACCTTCCTGAAGTTTTGCCGACGCGCTGCGCTGCGAACTACGCAACTGCCGAGCTGCGTCCTGAAGATCCTTTTCCAGCTTCTGGTAATCTTCCATCAATTTGGTCTTCTCATCCGCAAGTCGATTCGAAGTCTGCGTATCCTGCCCGGGCAGAAAGGAATCGGTCTTCGCGCCCGGATTACGATTGTCGCCCTGCCCAAACTGGTTGCGCATCTTCGTCTCAAATTCGTGCTGGCGTCTAGCCATATCTTCGCTGCGCTTCGAGAGATCGCCCAACTGCTGCTCGCGACCCTGTTTCTCCATATCGCGCATCAAATTCTTTGCTTCATTCAAACGCTCGGCAGCCCGCTTCGTTTCACCTTCACTCTGCTGGCCATTCTGTTGATTGGTCGCCGCCCGCCGCATGTCATTCGTCGCTTCTTTCAACTGCTCCATCGCCTTATCCACCCGAGGATCGCGATTCAGACGACTCTGCGGACGGCCCTGCTGCTGCCCACCAGAAGAAGGCGACGCCGAAGTGGACTGGCTTCCCTGTTGCTGCCCCTGTTGTTGCTGCCCTGCCTTCTGTTGCTGATTCTTCTGCAGCCGCTCCAGTTCCTGCTGCAGCTTTTCGGCTTCGCGACGCAGCATTTCCTGCTGCCAGCGCTGCTCAGATCCCTGCTGGTTCTGCTTTGAATTATTCGCCAGTTCCTGCTGCCGCCGCGCCAGTTCTTCCAGCTTGCGCAACGCTTCATCCACTTCTTTCTGCTTCTGCTCAGGGCTCATCTGCTGGCCGGTCTCGTACTGATTCTTTTCCGTATCGAGTTCGAGATCGAGAAGACTCTCCAGATCCTTCTGCATTCCACCACCACCGCCGCCGCCCTGCTGACCCATCGCCACTTCAATTTCTTTACGGCGCGCCTCGGCACGCTGCAGATACTGCAAAGCCTTCTGCTCGTGCGGCATCGCATCTTTGAACTTCTGACCACGCAATGCCTCTACCGCCGGAGTCATCGCGTTGGCAGCTTCGGTCATATCCTTCGCCATCGCCTCGATCGTTTCGTTCTGACCCGCAAGCTGTCGTGCCCGGATCCGCTGCACAAAAGTCTGCGCCTGCTGGCGGAGTTTTTCCTGCGTTTCACTTAGAAACTTGGCGTTTTCCTTCTGCTCGGCAAGAGGCTTCTTGCCCTTCTCTTCCTGAAAAGTCGCACTGATAATTTCCTTCTGCCGCTGCACGATATTGCCGCTCTGTTCGCCTTCTCCGCCCTGACCACCACCACTCTGCTGGCTCTGCGAGAACTCCCGCTCATAAGGCTGCGCTTCGAGAAAAAACACATCCGTTGTCGATTCAGCCTTTGCATCGCGCGCTTTGGCATAGAACATGACGTTGTCCCCCGGGCTCAACTTGAAGTCTTCGAGACTCAACTGATGCGATCCGCTCGCCGATTTTGTTCCGCGATTCACCGGCAGCTTCACCGTCTGCTCCGCTCCGCCATTGACTGAGTAAATCAGGCTCATCGAAGTCAAGCCAAAGTCATCCGTCGCCTCCACCTGAAAAGCCACTTCTTCGATCGGGCTGACCTTCGCGTCACGTCCCGGTCGTGAAATCTTGATCTCGGGAGGCCCCTCTTTGAGTGCCTCAATGAAATAGTCATCCGTCAGGCGCACCGCCTTATCGCCTTCGAGCATTGCGAGATGAAAAGCCCCATCGCGCCGAATATTCACCGTGACAAGATGTTTCATCGGATTCTGACTCGTCACCGGAACCCGCGTGCCGTTATCCATCACCAGCACCGGTTTGTCCAGCGGCTTGTCAGTCTCGATCTCAAGATAAGCATCGGTTCCGTTTACAGCCCGCAAATCTCCACCAGGGTTCTCCACTTCATCCGGCATCCCAGCCCAGGCCGGGAAATGATAGGTGGTTTTGATCTTCTTTACACCGGGCAGATCCACTGCCGTCAAAGTGTACTGTGTGCTCTTGAGGCTGCCCGCGACAACATAGTAATCGACACTGTCTGCCAGTCCGGCAAACAAAAAGTTCCATTGATCGGCACTTCCATTTACAGGCATCATGGGAACTTCTTCCCACTTGGCAGCCTTATGGAATCGCGCAAAAATCCGCACGCTCGAAGGGTTGATTCCCGTCACCTTCGCAGTAACCATCTGGTCCGCTCGACGACGAATTTTTACCGTGCCCGGTTCCACCTTTAATTCGCGATTGAAGACACTGCTGCCTTTTGGAATCCCGCCCCACAGCAAAGCACTGCCCTGCCCCACCCAGCCGGGTGTGGCCAGAATCAACCATGCCAGCACGGCAAAACTAAGCGCTGCCGTCCCAGCCAGACTTGCCAGCCACGAACTGCCAATCAGTCGCGATGGCTCAACAGTGCGGGCTTGTTCCCATGCCTGCTCCGCAACCAGAGCAACCATCGGATTTGATTTGTCTTCATGTTCGATACAGGTAATCAACCGATGCTCAAGGCCAGGAACTTCCAACTCAATCCGTTGCGCGGCGCGACGGCGGTTGATCAGCAGAACCGGCATCGCAATGCCGAAGACAAGAGCTGCAGCGATGCTCAGAAACAGTAAAGCCCGAGACCAGTTCCAGTTCTCCGGCTGCACGTCAAAGCGGTAATTCAAAGCAACCAGCAACACCGTCATCAGCAACGCAACAGTTGCCGCAATCGCCAGGCCTTTCAGTACCGCGCCCGCCAGCAGGCGGCGCTTCACGCGCTCCAGATATCGGTTCAGGTACTCAAATGCCATAACGGTACTCCTTATGCTCTTACTTGCAAATAACGGGCCGAAAGCAAGCTCTCTGCCAGAAGCGTCACAAAAGCCAACAATGCCACCCACCACCAAAAGCCCTGTGGCTCCGGAGCAGCTGTATCCACTACGCTACCAGCTTGGCCACCCGCAGCTGCGCCCTTGCCAGACTGTTCCCATAGCTGCAAATTCTCCCGGCTCACAATATCGAGATCCGACTCGCGGCGGTCCACATTTACTGCTACCAGTTCCTGTCGGTCATTCTCCCGGCGCACATCATAGAATCCTGCTTCGATCAATCGCAACGTGTTCGCCGAAGCAGCTTCTTTGAGCGTCAGAGCTCGTTCGCCCTTCGGCCCAATCACCTCCACCGAACTGGAGCGTTTCTGGTCGGATCGCAGATCAAGATAAGAATCCACAAGATACGAACTCGATCGTTCCTCAACGCGGCCGAGGTAAGTCGCCGTCTGCTCGACAAAAGGAACAAATCCCGGTTTGACAGGCAAATCGTTTGAGACATTGTCGAAAGTGGAGGCAAAGACCAGCACTTTGCCCTCGCCCATTTTCTTCTCAACAAGGAGAGGGCTGCCCGTATCAAGCCTTGCCGCAACCACTGTTCCCTGCGGAGCCTCGACCGAAACATATTGGAAGAAACGGACACCCTCAAGCCGGCCAGTGCGGCGCAGCGAGGGAAAAGTAGGATCGACATTCGCAGCTGCAAAAAAGCGCTGCGCACCGCGCGTAGCCATTTTCGAGCCTTCAATCTTCAGCCCGGCAATCGGTATCGTCGGCAGTGTCCCCGTCTGCGGACCGGCTGCAATCCAGACAGCCCCACCAGCCTCGACATACTGCTTCAGCATGCTTTCAATGCCCTTCACGTTAGATCCTGGATCATTCAAAACCACAAACGCATAATTCGCCAGTTTCGCATTGGCGGCAGCAGCAGCACTCATCTCTTCGACGGCAAAAAATGATTGCGCACTCGATTCGAGAGCCGATTTGAAATAGAGTGCCGCTCTCGTGTTTCGCTGTTCATCGATCAGCAATACCTTGCGCGGGTCTGCGCGCTCGACGGCAAAAAAGAAATGATTGTCTTCCTTGAGTGCATCTTCGTCTTCAATTTCTACTTCACCCCGCAGCCAGCCGTAAGGGCCATCGAGACCGGTAAATTCAACAGTGGCCCGACCGTTTTCCGGGATCTCGACCGTCTTCGAACTCAGCTTCTTACCGTTTACCTTCAGTGCAACCGTTTTCTTGGCAGCAGGCGCATTAAAGGCCGTAACGGTTGCATTCACCTTTGCCTTGGTGAGATCAGAAATCGTGCGTGATGCGTTTACGGTTTCAACTGTGTAGTTCGGCAACTTGCGGCCAACATCAATGATCTTCAGTTCTGTGCCTGTCTCGAGCAACAGGTCGCTGAATGAAGGCGGCATCGCCGTTCGTTGTGCATCGGTAATCAGAGTAACTTTGAGCGGACGCGCATTGGACCGTGATGAGTCTCGTAAGGCTCGAGAGAGTTCGGCAAAGCTCGACTTCTCGTCCGTTGGTCCAATGCTGTTGATCGCGCCCGTCAGTTCGCTCCGGTCTTTCGAAATCTGGCTGAGATAACTCACGTGACTGCCCATGCTCCAGATCTGTGCAGTGGCCCCCAGAGTCAGGGCAGAATTGGCTTCGCGCTTTGCACTCTCGAGCCGGTTTCCTTCGCGCATCGAAAAAGAATTGTCGACAACAATCAGGTTGAGTGTATTGCCGACGTTCAGAATTGCCGGAGGCTTGCGCAAGAAGGGCTGCGCAAAAGCGAGCGCTATCAGGATCAGCAACAGCAACCTTAAAGCCATCAGAATCTTGTACTTCAGCTTTCGCTGATAAGTGGTTGATTCGGTGCGGCGCTCGACAAACATATTCGACGCAAATTCAACCGGGTCTTGTTTATGCTGTTGCAGAAGATGAAGCCACAAGGGCAACGCAGCGCCGATTGCACCCGCAGCGAGCCACCAGGGAGAAAGCAAACCCATCGCTTACATCCTCCCTTTTCTTGCCGCCAGATACTCACGCAAGCCCGCATCGAGCGGCTTGTCAGTTGGCATCAGAAAGTAATCCATCCCCGCACCCTGAACCTTGGAGCGAAGCGTATCAATATGGTTGTTGATGCGCGTGCGGTATTCCGTGCGCATGTATTCAGGAGTAACTTCCAGCCCCTCACCACTTTCCATGTCAATCATGGTGGACGGCACGTTTAAGGTCGGTTCCAGTTCCTGGCGATCCAGCACATGAAAAAGAACTACCTCATTCTTCTTCCAGCGCAATGGCGAAATCGCCTCAAGGATCGTGTCCGGATCCGCATAAAAATCGGAGACAACGATCACCAGCCCTCGCTGGCGAATGAACTCCATAAATTTTTCGAAGGGCTTCGAGAAATTCGTGTGTTGCCCAAGCTCGGCATGCTCGACTGCATGCAAAATTCGATGCAGTTGACCAATGCGAGAGGAAGGCGGAATGAACTGCCGCACTTCATCGTCAAAAAGGATCAGCCCTGCGGCATCACGCTGTTGAGAGGCGAGATAAACAAGGCTCGAAACAAGGTAACGGCAATAGTCGATCTTGCTCGGTGTGCCACCGTAGCCCATAGACTTCGAGAGGTCGAGCAGGACAGTGACCTTTGTGTTTGTCTCGCCTTTGTAGCGCTTGAGATAAGCCTTGCCAGTGCGGGCGTAAACGTTCCAGTCAACATGACGTAAGTCATCCCCAGGCGAATACATCCGGTATTCGGCAAATTCCTGACTGAAGCCAAAATCGGGGGAACGATGAAGGCCGTTGACAAAACCCTGCACAACCGTCTTCGCCACCAGATCGAGGCCGGAGATGGAAGCAAGGATTTGAGGGTCAAGATAGTTCTGCTGCAAGAGCTACTCCTTGGGGACCGGCACATGTGCCAGCAAGCGGGCCAGTATGTCATCGGTTGTAAGGCGCTCGCTTTCAGCCTTGAAATTCAACAAAATACGATGACGAAGAATAGGGGTGTACAGCTTTTGCACATCCTCAAATGTGACGTGGTGTCTGCCCTTCATCAAAGCCCGTGCCTTCGAAGCAAGCACCAGATTCTGGATACCGCGCACGCTCGCTCCAAAGTTGACGTAGTTCTTGACGAAATCGGGCGCAGAAACATCGCTCTGTCGAGACGCTCTTACCAGTGCCACAGCGTAGCGGGCGATGCTGTCAGAGATCGGAACCATGCGGACAAGTTCCTGAAACGAAAGCATCTCCGGCCCGGTCGTAATCGCTTCCGCACGAGCCGAAGCAGTCGTGGTCGTAAGGTTGATTACCTTCAGTTCCTCTTCCACTTCGAGATAGTCGAGCACCGTGTTGAAGAGAAAACGGTCTAGTTGTGCTTCAGGCAGTGGATAAGTGCCTTCTAACTCAATCGGGTTTTGCGTTGCCAGCACAAAGAAAGGGCTGGGCAATTTGTGGTGGTTACCTCGCACTGTCACTGTGCGTTCCTGCATTGCTTCAAGCAGCGCCGACTGTGTCTTGGGCGGCGTACGATTGATTTCGTCTGCCAGCACCACATTACCGAAAATCGGACCAGGCACAAAAGTCCAGGTCCTTCGACCCGTCCCAGGCTCTTCTTCGATGATGTCGGTACCGGTAATATCTGAGGGCATCAAATCCGGCGTGAACTGGATGCGGGTGAACTTCAGGCCGAGACTGTCGGCAAGTGTTCGAACCAGCAGCGTCTTGGCAGTGCCAGGCAAGCCGGTAATCAGACAGTGGCCGCCAACAAACAGTGCGATTTGCACTTGTTCGAGAACTTCCTCCTGACCGATGATCACCTTGCGGACTTCTGTAACAAGTGCCTTCTGGACAGTCTGGAAACGCTCGACGCGCGCTCTGATGTCGGTTGTGTCTATTTGCGTTTCTGTGGGAGTCATGCTCATGAATTAGTCCTTGCTAGAGTGATTCTCAAGATCGAGTAGGAGCTTCTGCGCGGGCTTGAAACCGGGTGCGATTTCAAGCGCCTGGAAGAGCGCATCCTGTGCTTCTCTCGGTCGCGACAAGGCGACATAAGATCTGGCCAAATTGTAATATGCGCCGGCCGGGTCAACCGGCTTTGAAGCCAACTGGGCCTGAAAAGCGGGCAGGGCGCGCTCGGGCTTTTTCAGGTCGAGATAGAGTTCGCCCAATTTGCGGTGAAGGTCTTCATCACCGATCGGCGAAATATAGATCAGCCGCTTGAGGGCGGCAGCGGCCATCGCTTTGTCGCCGTTCTCTTCTTCGAGTTTGGCTAGCTGCTTGAGTGTGTCGGGATTTCGTCCGCTCGCCTTCGCGTATTCGCGCAGGATCTCGCGGGCTTTGGCCTTCTCCCCCTTCGCAAGATAAGCCTTCGAAAGTGCTTCGTAAGCATTGGCAAGTATGGCTGTCGGAGGATAACCAGAGCTGGCCTTGATGCCTTCGACAATCACCGTGTCCCAATCCTTCTTTGCCAGCGCTTTGCCGGAAGCTGCTATGGCCTCCCGCAGATCCTTGAGATGATTTGCAGATTTACCGTAGCGCTCGTTCATAAAGGCGTCGAGCTTGGCATCAAATTCTTTGGGAGTCAACTTCAAATGAAGCTCAATGACTTCAACCGTCGTCTTTCGCTCCGCAAAACTCAACACCATCGCATTGATAGTGTCCTGCCCGTATGTCTTTACAATCCAGTCGATGGCCTGGCCAGCCTGAAAGTAACTGAGACCAATCTGCATTGGATCTTTGGGCCGCACAAAGCCACTGTCCAGATCTGCAACTGGCAGGAATTTCTTGTCTTTGAGCGCAATGAGCGAGCTTGGCTCAACCGGATCCCCCCATTCGGGATCGGCCATCGTCTCTTCATGCACACTTACGCCTTCAGTGAACCATCTCGGCACCAGGAACTTACTCTTGACGAGAATGTAACTATGACTCAGCTCATGCCAGAGCGTTGAGGCCCAATGATAATCGCCACCCTTTCGAGCCGAAGGCGAATCCATGGCGACGACAGGGCCAAAGCTGACGCCTGTTGCACCCAGTCCAGGCATGCCAAGCGTTCTGACGGCAAAGTCTTCGTGGTCCGGATAAACTTCCACCTCAAGCGGCACACTCAGGTGCATTTTGTACTTGGCCTCAAACGTAGTCCGCGCACGGCGAATTTCTTCTTCAAAATAAGGCTGAAGAATCGCAGATTCTTTCTTGTTGAGCCTTACTTCTCCGCCCTCGAACTTATGCGAGACAAAATTCTTGTAGCTGTCCATGAGCCGCAGAGAGTTCACAACTTCGCTCGAATGGTGACCCGCGTTGTAAGCCATTTCAAGCTCAACACGTGCTTCATCCGGCTTGCCAAGACGCATCAGGTTGATGCCCAGTTGTTCACGCGCATCCCACAGGTCAGGTCTCAGTGTGACCGCCTTCTTGTACAACTCGATTCCCTCTTCGTAGCGGCGGTTGAGGATAAAATGATGCCCGGCCCAATACCAGGCTTCTCCATAATTGGGATTGATGGCGAAGATCTTGTCAAACTGATCGGTAGTCTGATTCTTGAGTAGCTCAATAGTGCCCAGCGTCGCCATTGCGTTCAGGCTCTTTGGATCAATAGCAAGGGCCTTTGCGGCTTCTTCAGCCGACAACTTCATGTCTGAATTTTCAAGCGCCAGTTGGGCGAGGAGTTCTCGCGCTTCGAGCAGAGAAGGATCGGCTTCCGCAGCTTTTTGCGCTAGCTCCGTAGCCTTCGAATCGAAGCCCTTCGAAAGAATTCTCGCGAGCGCCATCATTCCCTGTGGATTGGTCTTGTCGAGTTCTAAAGCCTCGCTGATCAGCTTCACCGCATCGTTTTTGTTGAAACGGCTCCAGAACATAAGTCCGAAACGAATTCGCACCTGCGGATCGTCCGGGTAAGCTTCGAGCGCCTTCTCAAAATCACCCTTCGCTTCTTCAAACTTGCCCACACCCCACAAACCTTCTGCCGACAGGGCAGGCGACTTATCTGCCATCAACGCAACAAAACAGGATGTAGATTCCTGCACCGTACCTGCCTGCTTGAGCGTCCAGCAGCGTTGTGCCTTTGTCTTGTCGTAAGTCACAGTTGACTTCTTGACGACAGGCTTCTGGGCGAGCAGAGCCCCGATGGTGAAAATGCCGATTAGGCTGACTTTCATCACTTGTCCAGCTCCTGTTGAATGCGAGCCACCTGCAGTAATAAGTTACGCATCTCGATGCGATACTGCTCAGCCTGCATCGCTGCCTTACGCAGCTTGAGGTTATCGATCTGCTGTTCTAATGCCTCGCGCTGATGCAAAAGCGCCTGCTTTTCCGGAGTCTTCGCCGCATTCTGCATCGAACCAAAACTCAAAACAGGGGTACGCATGGCAACCATGCCTTCTCCTTTGGTCGGGTC
>JANXLY010000349.1 GCA_025354885.1 Acidobacteriota bacterium
CGGCCGCGTCGCCGCACGAGCCGCGGCCGAGAGCGCGCCAATCGATGAAGCCAAAGCCAAAAGGGCGAATGCGCCGAAGAGGCATTGCAATATATCTTTACCGGGACTCATAGCTCCAGCTTTCTACAAATAGAATGTAACGGCACTTAGACTTAGATTAGACGCTGGTTGGATGAATTAGTCAAGCAGGATTAAAATGTATTTCCACATCCACTACTGAGTGGACTAGATAAAAAGTGGCCTGCAATTAGATTTTCAAGAGAACGCTAAACGCCGACTGAACAGATGCTATAAGAGTGGGATGTTTCTTCGAAGCGGACTGATATTTGTGTTGGCAGGTTTGGTTGTTTATGCTCAGGATCCCGGTGGGGCGGGGCCCGTGGTTCCTGCAAGTCCTGCGGCTGCCGGAGGGGCAGGCGTTGCGCGGGCGAGGGATCATGGCGCTGACGTATTGATCCGGGCGCTGACAGAGCAAAAGTGGCACTCGCAGTTGGGTGATATCGCCGAGGTGAACGAGATTCGGTATACGAGCGCGCCGCCGCACAAACCGAAGAATCCGACTGCGCCGGGTGCGAAGAATCCGCTGATTATTCACGCGATGACTTTTGTGCCGAAGAATCTGGACCGGAGCAAGAAGCATCCGCTCATTGTTTTTGCACACCAGGGGATCCACAGCGATTTTGGGCGCGACTATGAGTTTGGGGCAGTACGGGAGCTGGTGCAGCAGGGATACACGGTGATCGGCCCGGATTATCGCGGGAGCACGGGGTATGGCCCGCAATTTTATGACGAGATTGATTATGGCGGGCTGGAAGTGGAGGATGTGTTTCAGGCGCGGGAGTGGATGCTGGACAACTATGCTTTTCTCGACGCGAAGCGGGTCGGAATGATTGGATGGAGCCACGGAGGCATGATTGCGCTGATGAATATCTTGCAGCATCCGGGGGCTTATGCGGCGGCTTATGCAGGGGTGCCGGTAACGGATCTGGTGTTGCGGATGGGGTATCGCGATGCTGGCTATGAAGCGATTTTTTCGGCAGCACAGCATATCGGCAAGCCGGTTTCTGGTGATATTCAGGAGTATCTGAAGCGGTCGCCGATTAGCTATGCGGAGAAGCTGGAGACACCGCTACTCTTGCACGGAAATACGAATGATGAAGATGTGAACGTGATTGAGGTGGAGCGATTTGTTGCGGCGTTGAAGGCGGCGGGGAAGAAGTTTGAGTATAAGATTTATGAGAACGCGCCGGGAGGGCATGAGTTTGGGCGGTTGGATACGAAATTGGCGAGAGAGTCGAGACGGGCGATGTATGTGTTTCTGGGGGGATATTTGAAGCCGGTGCGGCCGCTGAACCAGGAGAAGTGATGGCGGATGCGAGGTCAAACCGTTTGGAGATTTTTGTCGCAGTTTCTCCTAAGGAGTGCGTAGATCGGCTTGACGCAGTGGTTGATCGTGGCGGGTTGATGCTTCCGTCGTGGAAAGTTGTGTTTGGCTCGAAGCTTTTGATTGGGCAATTGTCCGAGACAAAATTGCAGCTACGCAAGCGGATCGGGTACCGGAATTCCAGCCAGACTATTTTGAATGGAACCATGCGAGCGCAAGACGGCGGGACCATGATCTCTGGTGAGTTTGGATTGCATCCCGTGGTCAGAATATTTCCTTTTGTCTGGTGTGTATTGCTGCTGTCTGCATTGGCAGGATTTGTGATCCTCGATCCCAAGAAGGAAGGTTCGGATTGGGCGCTTGTGATGGCACCAGTCTTGTTGATGGTTCTTGGGATGGCAGTGGTGTGGATTGGGAAATATTTTGCACGAGACGAGGCCAGGTTCATCACCGCGACATTGACAGAGGCATTGCAGCGGCGAGAAGGAGGGAAGAAGCCAAATGTTTCGAGTTGAAGAGCGGGAACGCCTGCGAAACGGGCTTTTGGAATTTTCTGCGTTGGATCGGCGTATCAGTGGTTCGGCGATTACCGGATCTGGTGCCACGGCGGGCGAAGACCAATGGTCGGACATTGATCTTGCGTTTGGTGTTGGAGATGCTGCGGACTTGCCGAATGTGCTTGCGGATTGGACGGCGCGGATGTATCAGCAGCATCACGCGCTGGATCATCTTGATGTGGTGGCTGGTGCTTGGATTTACCGGGTATTTCTCTTGCCTGGCACGCTGCAAGTGGATCTTGCCTTTGTGCCGGCTGATGAGTTTCGGGCCTTGGCCCCCTCCTTTCTGCTGATGTTTGGGGAGGCGAAGGAGGCTCTGCATGTTGCGCCGTCGGCGGCGAAAGACTTGATTGGATTTTGTTGGCTATATGCGGTGCATGCGCGGAGCTCCATAGCGCGGGGAAAGTTCTGGCAAGCGGAATACATGGTTAGCCGGGTCCGCGACTCTGCCCTTTCTCTCGCTTGTATCCGGCTGGGGCTCTCTGCTGTTCATGGCCGTGGTTTGCATTTGCTGCCGAGCGAAGTGACGGTTCCGCTTGAGGCTTCACTTGTAAGGCAACTGGACAGGGTGGAGCTTCTGAGGGCGTTTCGGGTTGTTGTTGAGGGGCTGGTTCGGGAGATTCGACTGGTGGATGAGGAAATCGCGGGGCGGCTGGTGGGGGCCTTTCGAGAGTTGTGCGAGGAGCCGCGCTGAATGCTCATGCTGTTCGTGAGAAAGATAAAACTTGATGCCAATCCGAATCGATGATGCCAACACAGAGTTGCTCGCTCGCAAGATTGCAGAACTGACAGGGGAAACTCTCACAGACGCGATTGGAAGTGCTTTGGCGGAGAAGTATGAGCGGCTGCTTCAAGCTCACCCGATCAGCCCTGTCAAGGACGAGCTCCATTCCATCGCGTTACGCTGTGCAAATCGACCAGTGGTATCGCGCCGGAGCGCCGATGAAATCCTTGGTTACGACGAAACCGGGATCCCGACTCAATAACAAACACCCGGCCCTTGTTACAGCTTCAAAATGCAGCCGAGCTGAGGCGCCGCATCGTCTGATCGCGGAGGCTCGATGGCTTGACGGGCAAGTGCTTTTGGATGAGCGAAATGGAAGATTTTGCTTTGTTCTTTTTCAGGTTCACAATATGAGTATGAAGCGAGTCAACACGCATGTGGCGAAAACTCATTTGTCGCGCTGCAATCGAATTGTCCCGATGGGAAAGCCGCGGATCGGTGCAGCCATGGGTAAATTTGTTGTGCCAGATTCGTTCTTCGAACCGTTGCCGGACAACATTCTCAAAGCGTTCGGCGAAGGTCGACAAGTGTCTCGTGATGAAAGTGCCAGTCGTGTCCATAGCGAGTGATTCCTGAGTGCAGCATCTGACTGAAAATCGGCATCAAACACAAGGCAGGGCGGTCGGATGTTTTTTTTGCCGAAGATCCAGAAGGCGAGCAGCATTGCACTGCTGGAAATTGATGAAGACGGGGCTCCACTCGGATCCGTTTGATCGCATGCTGATCGCGCAAGCTATCGTGCATGGATTGACAATACTGTCACCTGATCCGGAAATTCAGCAGTACGCCGTTCGAGTCTTGTGGTGAGCAGTGGTATCCAGCCTTGGGTTGTCGCCTAAAATGGTGGTGTGCCATTTCCGATCCATCGTCCGCGCCGATTGAGGCGCACTGAAGCTGTCCGCAGTCTGGTGCGGGAGACGCAGTTGCAGCCTTCGAATTTCGTCTATCCACTGTTTCTTGTGCCCGGTGAGGGTCGGCGCAAAGAGATCTCGAGCATGCCCGGGATTTATCAGCTTTCGATCGATGAAGCCGTGAAGGAATGCGAAGAAGCGAAGAAACTGGGACTGGGGGGAGTGCTGCTGTTTGGCATTCCGGAGCATAAAGATGAAGAGGCTTCGGGAGCCTATGATGCGCATGGAATCGTGCAGGATGGGGTTCGGGCGATCAAGAGGGCAGTGCCGGAATTGCTTGTCGTAACCGATGTCTGCAACTGCGAATATACGTCGCATGGGCATTGCGGCAAGATCGTCAATGGGGATGTGGACAACGATGCGACGCTTGGGTGGCTCGCGGCAACAGCGCTCTCGCATGCGCGGGCCGGTGCTGACATTGTTGCGCCAAGCGACATGATGGACGGACGGGTGGATGCGATCCGGACGACGCTCGATGAAGAGGGTTTTGATCAGACCGCGATCATGGCTTATTCGGCGAAGTATGCGAGTGGATTCTACGGACCTTTTCGTGAGGCGGCTGAGTGTGCGCCACAATTTGGCGACCGTCGGAGTTACCAGATGGACCCGGCGAATTCGCGGGAAGCATTGAAAGAGATGCAGCTCGATTACGAAGAAGGCGCAGACATTTTGATGGTGAAGCCGGCGCTCGCTTATCTCGATATCATTGCTGCGGCATATCAGAGTTTTGATGTGCCGATCGCGGCTTATCAGGTGTCTGGTGAATTCAGCATGATCATGGCAGCGGTGCAAAACGGCTGGATCGATAAGGACCGGGTGATGATGGAGACGCTGACTTCGATCAAGCGGGCCGGGGCTTCGATCATCGCCACGTACTTTGCAAAAGATGCGGCGAGACTGATTTCATGAGGGGCTTGCTGGCTTTTTTGTTTGTCGTTTCTGTCGGGCTGCTGGTTTCTGCGGATACGAAACCCGGGGCGGCGTCAGTGACGTGGCGTTTGTTGCGTGCGCTGGACCTGAGTTCAGGAGAGACTTCGGCTGAGCTAAAGAAAATTGATGGAACGACAGTGCGCATCGCCGGATACATGGTGCCGATTGAGACCGATGAGCAGGAGGACGCGAGCGAGTTTCTGATCGTCCCGATTGCTGGCGGGTGCATCCATACACCGCCACCCCCACCGAACCAGATTGTGTATTGCCGCATGATGAACAAGAAGAAGGCAAGGATCGCGATGTATGAGCCCAACTGGTTTGAGGGCAAGATCCTGATCACCAAGACGAGCAGCCCTTACGGGGCGGTGTCGTACCAAATGTCAGTTGCCAATGTCGAACCTTACAAAGCCAAGTAGCATTGCGCTCGAGGGAGTGGAATTTGCATATGGCCCGAGACTGCCGGTGGTGCTTGACCTTTCGGGTTTTGCAATGGCGGCGGGGGAATCCTGTTTTTTGTACGGCCCGAGCGGTTGTGGCAAAACGACGCTGCTGGGTCTGATTGCTGGAGTGTTGACGGCGAGACGCGGCGAGGTGCGGGTACTTGGGCAAGACTTGGGAGCGATGAGCGGGGCGAAGCGCGATGCATGGCGAGGAGCGAATCTCGGATACATTTTTCAAATGTTCAACCTGATTCCTTATCTGAATGTGCGTGACAATATTTTGCTACCTTGCCGTTTGCATGCGTCGCGCAAAGCAGATGAGCTGGGTAAGATTGCGGCGGCCTTGGGGATTGAAGAGCTGCTGGAGCGTGGAGTACTGGAGTTGAGCGTTGGACAACAGCAGCGGGTGGCAGCGGCGAGGGCGTTGATTGGCGGACCGAGGCTGGTGATTGCAGATGAGCCAACTTCGGCTTTAGACACGGCGCATCGGGAGAAGTTTCTTGAGTTGTTGCTGACGCAGTGCAAGGCGAGTGGGGCAGCGCTGCTTTTTGTGAGTCACGACCAGGGGCTGGCACCGTTGTTTCAGCGGCAGCAGAGCTTGCCGGAATTGAACCGCGCCACGAAGCTGGAAATAGTGTGATGCTGCTCTTGTCACTGGCATGGCAATCGCTGCGGAACCGCAAGGTGACGACGATGCTGACGGTATTTTCGATTGCGCTCAGTGTGGCGCTATTGCTGGGCGTGGAAGCATTGCGAGTGAGTGCCCGGGAGAGTTTTTCATCTACGATTTCAGGGACGGATCTGATTGTAGGAGCGCGCGGTGGCGGTTTGCAGTTGTTGCTTTATACAGTCTTTCGCATGGGGTCGGCGACGAATACAGTGAAGTGGGCGAGCTATCAGGAATGGTCGAAGAATCCGGCTGTTGAGTGGACGATTCCCTATTCTCTGGGAGATAGCCACCGAGGATTTCGCGTGGTGGGAACGGATGAGAATTTCTACAAACACTATCGCTTTCGACGGACACGGCAAGTGGAGTTTGCGGTTGGGGGAAAGCCCGCGAAGTCGAGCGAGGCTGTGCTCGGGAGCGATGTAGCGGCGAAGTTGGGATACCAGGTGGGGTCGAAGCTGACGCTGACGCATGGAATGGGAGCGGCAGGCATTATGGACCATGATGATCAGCCGTTTGTGGTGGTTGGGATTTTGCAGCGAACGTCCACGCCGATTGACCGGAGCATCTACATCGAACTCGAGGGGATGAGTGCGATCCATGTGGGGTGGCAGGATGGTGCAGCACCAGAACCGGGTGAGGAGAGTGCGGCGAACAAGCGCAGTAAAGAGGACTTGAAGGTGGAGGCGATCTCAGCGTTTTTTTTGCGGTCGAAGAGCCGGGTGGATACGCTTCGAATTCAGCGGGATGTGAATACTTATTTGCCAGAGCCGCTGACGGCGATTATGCCCGGGGTGGCGATGGGTGAGTTGTGGTCGACGGTGAAGTATGCGGAGGTGGCGCTTGAGATTGTAGGAGGCTTTGTGGTGCTCGTCGGGCTATTGGGGATGTTGGTTGCGATTTATACGACGTTGAATGAACGCCGGAGGGAGATGGCGATTTTGAGGGCATTGGGCGCGGGCCCGGGAAAGATTCTGGGATTGTTTTTGATGGAGAGTCTGTTGCTCGCGGGGGCGGGTTGTGCGCTCGGCGTGGGGTTGATGTATGTGGGGATTGCAGCACTGCAAGGGCTGGTGGAGAGTCAGTTTGGATTGTATTTGCGCTGGCAGGGATTTCAGCCGGAGCATGGCGTTTATCTGGGGGTGGTGCTGATTGCGGCTGTACTGATCGGAATGGTGCCGGCGTGGCGGGCCTACCGGAATACGTTGGTGGACGGGTTGTCGGTGCGGGTGTAGCCGTTTACATTTTCCCATCCATACCGACCCAGAGATTCATGGTGTTCAACTCTTCCTGACCACTAGATTTCAAATAGAGGAAGAGTTGCATTCTGTACGCAGAGTAGTGGCAGAGCACCAGACTAATGATCCAGGCTGCGCGGGTCGACTTCTGTCCGAACATTTCAAATTCTTCGCTGAGCCGCTCGTCGGAACAGGCTTCGATGCGCTCTGCGTAAAGAGTGGCGTGACCTGCGATTGCGGCTTGGGCCTGATCGAGATTCAGCTCTTTTGAGGCTGCTTTGCCGCTAGTCCACGAGCTGCGCCAGGCATCCATATCGAAGGTATCGGCAAGGATGGCGTTGAGGTGGATTGGGCCAAAGATGCTTAGGTATTGCAGCACTTCGATAGTGCTGCGTTGTTTGGGAGTGGGACGGTAATCGAGTTGCGCGGAGTCTCCTTTTGAGATCAGGTGGAGGAGGAGTCTGATTTCGCCGTTCAGCGACCGGATGAGTTCTTTTTTTGTGAGGATCATGAGTCTTTCCAAATCTTGCCACCGATCCATGCGCAGGGTAGAGCGGTGGCGACCAGCGTGAGGGGATACCACTTGGGACCGAAGGCAGGACCGGCGTCCCAGGTGGCAGCAGCTCCGGCGGTGCTGGCGAAGAGGCCTATGACACCGAGCGCGAGGGCATGGAACATCGGCCGGTTGGGAGCGAGGCGGGCAGCTATGTAACTCCCCAAGATTCCATAGACCAGGCGATAGGCAGTTGCGAGCAGGAACAGCGATGCGGACATCGGTTCGCCTCAGGGCGGGAAGACGCCGGCGCTGTGAAACAACTGGTCTGTGCCGAGCGAAAGAAGCACAACCGCGAGGAAGCCAGCGAGGCCAGCGAAGACGCTCTTGCCGATACTGCGTGAAGTTTGCATGGATGGCTATTTCTTTCGTAGCTGTTGCTTGAGCTCGTTCTGAGCGACTCGGGCTTTGACGAGTTTTTTCACGAGGGTGGCGGGAAGTGGTTTGTCGAGCGGGAACTGGATCGTGCCCTTGGATGTGCGGTAATTCTTTAGCTCATTCTGAAATTGGACCTGCACGGACGGGTTCATGGCGAACAGGCTGCAGCGTTTGGTGAAGGCGGCGAAACCAAGCAGCATTCCTTTGTACTTCAAGCAGGGGATGCCGTAGCTGATGACTTCGGTGGCTTCTGGCGGAACGACGGAGAGAATCGTTGCGCGCAGTTTTTGCAAGCTGCTGCGAGCGGGTTCGGGGACAGCAGCGAGATAGGCATCGACATCGACGGACTTTAGATTTCTCATGAGGATCATATTATCCGAATGAGAATTGCTTGTGGTCTAAAGGTAGGAAAGCCACCAGTCGCGCCGACGGCGCTTGACTGCACCCCACCAGCGACAAATCGGATAGATCAGGGCAACTACAACAATCCAGGCGAGGAAAGTGACCCAGAGTGGGAAGCCTGTTCCGGCAAAGGCCTCGGGTCGAAGGAAGAAATTGTAGATGGTGTTGAACATGCCGCCCATGCTTTGTCCAAAAGTAAATTGGGTTAGCACCGCAAGGGCGTGCAGGATGTACAGATGTGACAAATACGCCATCATGGGAACCGCACCGAATATCCTGAAGAACTCAACCACTGGTCCTTTGCTTCGCTCCAGTATCGGGATTAATAGCAGAATCGGGCCGAGAGTGGCGCACACGTACATCAGCGAGGGCGGGTACTTCTGAACGTGGAAAAA
Organism: Acidobacteriota bacterium; assembly: GCA_025354885.1. GTDB lineage: Bacteria > Acidobacteriota > Terriglobia > Bryobacterales > Bryobacteraceae > Bryobacter. The sequence continues at coordinate 8,643 of JANXLY010000349.1, forward strand.
GAGCATTGCTGTTTTGCCCCCGTTGGCCTGAACAGTCCAGGGAAGAGGGTCACCGTAAGCATTGATGAAACGCAGGAAAAAGAAGGTGGCGACCAGAGCGAGCCCGAGCTGGATCAGGATTCGATCACGCTTGGGAGAGAGGAAGATCGGACCAAGCCCATAACCCAGCGCCATCACTCCGATCCAGGCCAGTATCGGGTAAGAAGCATAAGCGGCAGGCTGCCCACCGACAAGAATCAACCCCTCTTCGTGGAGAAACTTCCAGAGAGTCGCATAGTCTCCGAATTGTTGGGCCTTGATGGGATCAAGCAAATTGTGACAGGCGATGATGGCGATGCCAATACCGAGGACCAATTGCCGGGGCAGCCACACCAGAGCCGAGAGCGCGACCATTGACCAGCCGATGGCCCACATGACTTGTAGAAAAGGGAGATAGGGAATCGAGAAGGACCAGCCGAACGAGATCACGGTTAGCTCAAGGATGACAATCCACAACCCACGCGAAAGGAGAAAGCGAGAGAGCTGAGGAGTGTTCTTCCCCTTTGTGGCTTGAAGCCAGATGGAGACACCGGCCAGAAAGACGAAGGTGGGGGCGCAGAAGTTGGTGATCCAGCGGGTGCAGTACAAGAGCGCTGTCGTGAAGTTGGGGTCGAGTGGATCATACTGGCTACCGCTGGCGTGAAAGTAGTCGCGGACGTGATCGAGAGCCATGATCACAATGACGAGGCCGCGTAGAATATCAATTGCCTGGATCCGTTCCTGGGCTGACTTGGGCTGCTGCATCGGGTTTGTGAATCATACCAGAAGATAGAATTTGCATTTAATATTGCAATTCGATTATCGAGAAGAGCTATACTGATGGAGTATCTGAAATGACTGACTCCTCTGTTGCCGTCACTCCGTCGCTCGCGTTCTGGGATCGCTTGGGGATGTGGCTTTCCTATATTTGCGCTCTGCACTGTGCGTTGATGCCAGTTGTGATCGGATATGTTGCGGTGAACGGCGTTGGAAGAATTGCAGCGGAATCGACTGAATGGGCGATCATCGGGTGCAGTCTTGGGATTGGACTCTTTCGATTGTTCTACAGCTACTTCAAGGAACACAGGCGGCCTGAGCCAGTGATGTTTTTTCTGGTTGGGGTTTCGCTCATTCTGATTGCCAAGAGTGTGTTTTTTGTAACTCCTATACAGATGGAACCTGTGGGGATGGTCGCCGGTGGTTTGTTGATTGGGACGGCGCACTTCAGGAATCAAGCGAAGAGCAAACTCTGCCGGCAGGGTCTGGTCGGGGCGCACTCGAAGGGCTGAAGCTGTCTTACTGGAAGGGGCGCTGGCGGTTTACGAAAATCAAAGTGATAATCTAAACTGCACGGTAAACATGGGTGTATAGCCGCCATCATCGCAAAGCCCGGGTACTATTTGCCCTGTCGGATGTGCTCCTTACAGCACTGGCCTTCGAGGCTGCGTACCTGACTCGATCTCTTCTCCCCCTTTCGCATGATTTTTTTCTTTCGGCAGAGCTGAAGACACTGCTTTTCGGAGTTGCTGCGGTGGGGAGTGTCATCTTCTGTTTGTGGGTTCAAGTGTACGACCGCCTCGACGGTGCAAACCGGTTTGTGATCTTTCGCGAGACTTTGAAGCAAGCCATTTTTGGTGTGGTGTCGATCATCCTGCTGGACTACTTCCTCAAACTGGATTTGAGCCGATTGTTTTTACTGCTCTTTGTTGGATTGCAGTTTGTTTGCCTGTTGCTTTTCCGCTGGAATGCAGGGAGCCTGGTGGGTGTAATTCGTCGCGAGTTTGGTGGGCAGTTGAATGTGTTGATTTATGGTCTTGGAGAGAGAGCCGAGGAATTGGCAGAACAGATCCGAAGGAATGCGGCTGAGGGAACTCAAATTCTGGGAATAGTCAATGCGCCGGATGCAGTGAGGACAGCGCTGCGGGAACACATTGTGGACGAAGTGCTTTTTGCGGTGCCGCCAGAGGAATTGAGTAGCCTAGACGAGTTATTTTTGCAGTGTGACGAAGAGGGAGTGCGGACGCGGTTGAGTATTGAATTCTTTCCGCATGTGAACAGTGAAGTTTATCTGGACCGGCTGGGGCCGACGCCAATGTTGACCTTTAGCGCGACACCCTCCGATGAGGTAAAGTTGCTGGCAAAGCGGGTTGTGGATTTTGTTGTGGCTGGTGTGGTGCTCGTTTTGAGTTCGCCGGTGCTGCTGGTTGCGGCGTTGTTAATCAAGATGAGCTCACCGGGGGCTGTTGTGTTTCGACAAACCCGTTGTGGACTCAATGGCCGGAAATTTACGCTCTACAAATTCCGTTCGATGGTGGAGAACGCAGAGGCGCTGAAGGAGCAGTATGCGCATCTAAACGTGAAGCAGTTGAATTTCAAGATTCCGAATGATCCGCGATTGACTGCTGTGGGGAGGTGGTTGCGAAAGTTTTCGGTTGATGAACTGCCGCAGCTTTGGAATGTGCTCAAGGGGGATATGTCGCTGGTGGGTCCGCGGCCTGCGACGCCGGATGAAGTGGCGCGATATGAGCGTTGGCAACGGAGGCGTCTGCGGATGAGGCCAGGCCTGACTTGCATCTGGGCGATTGAAGGGCGGGACCGACTGGATGTTGAAACCGTGATGAAGTTGGATATGGAATACATCGACAACTGGTCGCTGTCGCTGGACAGCCGGATTTTGTTGAGAACGATACCGTTGGTACTGCTGGGACGAGGAGCGAATTAGAAACATGCAACTGCTGCCGACCGAAGAAGAAATTGTCGAATTGCTGCGGGAAACTGGTGCGCTGCGCAAGGGTCATTTTGTGTACCCCGACGGTTCGTATACCAATGAATATCTTGGCGTGCCGCTGGTGATGAGCGACTACAAGAACGCGAAGATTCTGAGCGTTGCGTTGAGTCGCAAGGTGAGGGCGAATACGGAGTTGCGGGCGATACTTCCGCAGTTGTCGATTGTTGCTCCGGCTACGGGTGGATTGCCAGTGGCATACGGAGTGGTGGAGGCGCTGGGTGCGAAGAAGGTGTATTGGGCTGAGGCCGACGATGCGAGGATGCCGCAAAAATTTCGTGAATTTGTGTCCCCGCAAAAGGGCGACAAAGTATTGCTTGTAGATGATATTTTTCGAACTGGTCGAAAATTGAAGCAGTTAAAAACGTTGGTCGAGAGTTGCGGCGCAGAAGTAGTGGGGGTGGCAGTGATGATTTATCAGCCTTGGCCCGATACACCAGACTTTGCACCACTACCGATGTTTTATCTGGCCAAGCTGGATAGCTTTGCGGCGCTGGAGATACCGGCTGAGTTGAAGGGAAATGAAGCGGCAATGACCAAGGTGTGGAGTTAAGAGGCTGGGTTCAGAGTTGTTCTGGATAGTCGACAGTAAGCGGACTTGAGTTGGCAGTGCCTGTGTTGAGTGTCCCTGCAGGTTCGAAGAGGAGGACGCTGACTTCTTTTTCGGCGACCGGACGGTGTTCGACACCACGCGGCACAACCAGGAATTCGCCTGGCTTGAGCGGGATGGAGTGGGGAAGGCCGCCGGAATCGCGATGCTGCATTTCAAATTCGCCCTCAATGACAAGAAAGAGTTCGTCTTCAGACTGGTGGTGATGCCAGACAAATTCTCCAGCGAATTTGACCAGTTTGACTTGCTGGCCATTGAGTTCAGCAACGATTTTTGGCGACCAGTGTGCAGAGAGCTGGCTGAACTTTTCGGCTAAATTGATTTTGTGCATTGGGGTCTCGGGCGTAATCTTAGGAGTAGCATGCGCTTGCGTTCGACCAATGACCGGCTGAAGATTGAGCACTCGATTGTCGCCGGAGTGAGGAAGATGCTGGGACGCTTGCTGGAGGGGAATCCTGAGATTCGAAGTGTGGTGCCGGGGCGGATTGCGCAAGTGAAGGATGCCAAGGGCAAGGTGACGGTGCGGATCACGGTGCCGACGATGAACGGCTTTAAGGCAATCGCATTCAGCGACGGAGCAAGACAAGAACTCTTTATTTCGACTTCTTTGACGCAGCCTGAGCTCGAGGCTGCTTTGTCGCGCGCTGCGGAGCGGGCGAACGAGTAGCCAACGCGGCTTCCATGTAGGCAATCTGCTTTTTGACCGGCGTTCGCTTGATGGCCTTGCCGATCACGTCCAGAGCCAAATCTTCCAATTTCTTGAAGCGGATGCAAGATTTGCCTGCATCCAGTTTCTTGCCCGTTTTGGCCCATTCTTCGGTAAACCATTTGGCTTGGCCGGTGTCCATATAGATGCACATCATGTAGATGGCCATGTGGTTTTTCTGGGAGGCCAGATTGACGTAGGGCAAAGGCTGTTTGGGGTCGCAATGATATCCGGCAGGGTAAATGCGATGTGGCACGTAGTAGCCGATCATGCCGTAGGTCATTCCTTCTTCGTAGTCCTTGTCGAGGTTTGCGAGGATGACCTTGCGGACGGCTTCGATTGCCGCGCGGCGGTCTGCAGGGAGGGACTCTAGATATTGGGCAACGGAGGTGGCTTTACTCTGCATAACGCCCTGAAGATATCACAAATGGAGACGCAAAAAGCCGCACTGGGCAGTGCGGCTTTTTTGAATTGAGTGCTTTCTGACTTAGGCTTCGAAGTAGCCTTTGGCAAGTTCCGGGCGGGCTTCGAGAGCCTTGCGCCAGTAGATGCGGGCTTCGTCCTGCTGGCCTTGCGTTTTGAGGGCGTGGCCGAGGTTGAGTAGCGCTTCGGCAAAGCCGGGGCGTTCTGCGAGAGCTTCGCGATATAGGCGGATGGCGTCTTCGACCTGGCCGCCCTTTTGGAGGAGGAGGCCGGTGTTGTAGAAGAGTTCAGGGGATCGTTCGCCGAGATCGATCAGCTTGGCCTGAAGTTCGAGGGCCTGTTGCTGGTCTCCCTTTTCGACAGCGAGGGCGGCAAGGCCGCGAAGAGCGTCCATGGAGTTGGGCTCCACCTGGAGGACATTGGAGAAGGCGAGCGAAGCTGCGTCGCGATCCCCGATACGCCAGTAGGCAAGGCCGAGGTTGAGCTGGGCCTCTGGCCACTTGGGGCGTTTTTCGAGGCAGGTTTCGTAGGCTAGAACCGCACCCTGGAGTTCGCCGCGCTCGAGGCGCAGGAATCCGAGACGGAACCAGATCTCCTCGGAATCTGCATTCTCTTTGAGAAGCGCTTCGAGAATGTGTTCGGCATCTTCACGCGAGCCGGTGGACTCAAGCAGGACAGCGAGGTTGTAGCGAACTTCGGTCAGAGTTGGGTTCTTTTTAAGTACGAGTTCGTAGGATTCGCGGGCACCCTTGAGGTCGCCGAGTTGCTGGCGAACGATACCGAGATTGACAAGAGCCTGTTCGCTGTCAGGGCGAATGCGGGTGGCCTCCTGATAGGCCTGGAGCGCCTGCTCCATACGCTGGAGCTTCTGGTAGGCGACACCGAGGTTGAACCAGCGCTCAAAGTGATCGGGAGTGTATTCGACGAGCTTCTGGCAGAACTTGGCAGCGGCTTCGTAGTCGGCAGTCGTGAAGGCGCAAGTAGCGAGACCTTCGAGAGCGGGCTGCGAGAAGGGGCGGACTTCGAGGAGTTTCTCGGAGTGTGCACGGATGATGTTTACATCCTTCAGGGCAATGCCGATGGTGATGAGATTTACGAGAGCTTCTTCGCTAGAAGGATTGCGCTCGAGCATCTTGTTGTAGAGCACAAGAGCGTCTTCGAGGCGGTTGAGCAGCTGCAACGACACAGCTTTGCCGAAGATTGCGGTTTCGTTGTCGGCATCAGCTTTGAGCACCTGTTCGAACAGATCCAGAGCCTGAGAGGCGCGATCTGTGTGAAGATAGGCAACGCCCAGACCGAGACGCGCCTGCGAACTCGGGTTCGGGAGTTCGAGGGCCTTCTGGAAGTTGTCGGAAGCTTCGGACCAGCGGCCTAGTTTCTCAGAGCAAACGGCGAGGTTGAAGTGCGCCGAAGGATGCTTTGGGTTTAGGTCGAGGAGCTTCTGGTAGCTGCGGGCTGCCTCTTCGAACTGTTCGAGCTCGAAATGGAGATGCCCACGGGCAGAATAGAGCTCCGGATCATGCTGACCGGAATCGAGAGCATCGTGAATTTCCTTGAGGGCTTCCTTGCGTTTGCCTTCAAGGTGAAGAGCCACGGCGCGAGCCAGGGCGGATTGACCTTCACTGTGGCGCACGGCGGGAATTACCCCATTGGATTTTGATACCGTGCTTTCCTTTCGCCGAAATGTCATGGCGCAGACCTCACATTTGAATTAGGAACGTTATATGGGACGAGGTAGGCACAAAGCCGACCCAACATGTCGTACTGGTGGGAAACTTCAACCCAGCGAAGGCGAGCATCCTCACCTGTATCGCTAAAGAAGCCCACTCCACCCCGGGGGAGGCGGTCATCCGAAAACACATCGACAACCTGACCTTGAACCGTGGTTACAAAATCATTTCCAAGCACATCCACGCGGACCCTGTAAATCGTGTCGAGCCGAGCCTGCATAGGCAGAGGGATCGATTTCTTCGGGCCAGCCCGGCCATTGATCACGGCGTAACGAACCAATTCCACAATGGGAAGAGGACCGCCGCGCGTAATTTCAAGTCGAGCAGCGTAGTAGTTCTTTACATCGGCAGCGCGGAAGACCCACGATAGGGACTTTTTCTCAATTGCCCCTAAGAATTCGAAGCGATAGTCCTCAAGACTAAGTGAAGGTGTGTATAAGGCAAGCTGGCGCGGACGGATAAAACCGGCAGGATCATAGGTCCAGCCACGGGACCAATCGCCGACGCCACTCCATTCACCGAGGCCCTGGCGGAAGTCATCCGAGAGTTCGACGGCGGCGCGGCGCTGGATATTCTGTTTGATGCCATCCATAGAATCGGTCTTGAAGGAAGTGTTCAGGAGGCCATCGACATTGGGGACCATGGATGCGATCCGACCCTTAGCACCGCTTTGAGCGCTCGGTGAGTCAGCAAACCAGATGAGACCGATGATGAGGGGAACAGCCAAGGCGATCCAGCGCAAGTCATTGGGAGCCTCAGCCCAGCGCCGTTGCACGGCCTGCAAAGATGACTGGTAACTCACACCCGAAAATGGACTGAGGGCGGCAAAGGGGGAGTTGGAGATCCGCGCCGGGAGGATTCGCAGATTCAATTGGGGTCGAATGAGCGGAAGCTTGGTGGAACTAAGGAACTCGCGCATCCGGGGAGCCTCAAAGTAGGGCTCGGCGGGAATCGTAATCGGGACAAGCCGGGAATTTCGAAAGGTCTTTGCCTGGACGACGAGGCTGGAACGCCGAACGCCGGCAATACGCGACTTTGCCGGGATAGGCTCTGAATGGAAGGCCAGGCGGGCGGCCATGTCGGCTTCACCCGTGACCGAACGAAGGAAAGAATCGGGGTGTGAAAACTGCTCGTCGAAAGGATTACACTTGCCCTTCGGACGGGAGAGAATCGACCGGGCCGACAAACTTTGAGCAGGAACACAAGCGCGAGCCTGGCGGGCGGGAAATTCGCCCGAAGCCGATAGCATAGGCGCGCGGGGTGCAAAGGGGCGAGGACGGGCGAAGAGCCGCTGAATCGGGCCCGCGAAGCAGGCGATCTGCCGATCTTGAGGACCGTTTTTGAGTTGAGGGACGACCTGAGTTAGCAACTGTGAGAACGGTTCTGCTGCGGGTTGGGCTGCTTGAGGAGCAATGGGTGGAACAGCGCTGACACCGAGTTGAATCTCAATAGGCCCGGCGGCAAAAAGCGTAGTCAAGAATGAAGAATTGGAAGCACCGAGCGGCATCAGATGGAAAGGTTCAGCCGTTGAAAATTGCGAGTTCCCCTGCTCGAGCAAGCCGATCGATTGCCTGGACTCCACCCAATCCGTAAGGGGAAGGGCGTCTTCAGCGCGAGACAGGGAAGGCGCAAATCCGCCTTGAATCAAACCAGGGAGCTGTGAAAAGGAAAATCGTTTTGCCCCGCTCGGAGCAAGGGGAATTGCAGACTTGGGTGGCACCGGTTTGGAGCTTGCGGCGAGATCGAATGGCAATTGTGCAGAGGCGGCCACAGCGAAATCCAGCGCTTCAAGAGGAAGGCTAAGATGGGGCTTGAGAAAGGAGAGCGGGAGCTGTGCTGAGAATTGGCCGGGAAGCGGAGAAGCTTCTATTTCGGGATCGAGGGGAGCTTCTGGCTGAATCGAGATCACAAGCGAAGCACCGAGATGGATCGAACTCGCAGAGGAAGCGAGCGAGAAGTGACCCGTCGTAAGTTGCGGGCCGGAATCGCTAGGAGGGTAACAATCCTGCGCTTGCGCCAGAGCGCACATCGCTTCTTCTACGCTTGCCTTGCCTTTAGGCGAGATCAGATCGAAGGATGGTGCAGCCGCCGCAAGACCAGATCGTGGGACGGTGATTGTAGAAATCGGATTTGGTTCGAGAGCTTCGAGAGCAAAAATTGGAGGCTGACTTGAGGCCCAGGGCTGCGACTTGATCGTGCGTGGGGCAATGTTTTCAGGAAGATAGTCTGCCACATGGGGTGCAGTCTGTTGATCTTTGAACTTGGCGGCTGGTGCTTTGCGCACCGGCTTGTAGCGTTGCTGCTCTTCGACCAGACGCGCGACTCCGAGTGCCTCCTGCTCGCTTTGATAAGCGTGCCGGTGAGCCACCGAACAGAAGTCCTCCGAGGTGAGTTTTTTCACCATGGGAAGCTTTTTACCGCAGTAGAGACAATTCATTCAGACACTACCGTCTGGGTGAGTATCGGCAGGCCTACGCGAATTCCTTATACCACTAGGTACATTTTGCAAATGCAAAAGCCGGGCAGATGCCCGGCTTTTGGAAAAGATTAAGAAAACAGTCTAGTTCTAGATTGGTTCAGGAAAGCGAAGTTTGGACTTCTGGAGGGAGCGATCCAGCATGTCGATCGCTTCTTTTTCGATGATGGCGCGAGAAATGGCGACTTCGGACAGTAGCATTTGGCGGCTCCGCTCCAGCATCTTTTTCTCGCGGAAGCTAAGGGGTTTGTCGGTCTGGATCAGAAGCAGGGTCTTGAAAACCTCAGTAATTTCGAGGAGAGAGCCTTTGCCCATCTTCTCTGTGTTTTCTTTGAAGCGGTGCTTCCAATCGGGATTCCAGCGGGGGGTTCCGGAGGCGAGGAAGTTGAGGACTTTCGCGACTTCGGTGTTCCGTGTGACTTTGCGAAGACCCACTTCCTCAGCGTGTGAGAAAGGGACCATGACTGTCATGGAACTGTAGGCAAGACGGAGTAAGTAAAAGCGCTCATTCTGAGAGCCAAAAGAGCGAACACTGATGTTTTCAATCGTCCCAACACCATGATTGGGATAAACAACCTTTTCGCCGATCTGAAAAGTCATTCCTGGACCCTCCGTACACTTGAAATTCGGTGTCATATCGTTGAAACCGCGATGACTATATGAAGGTTAGATCGCGGTTAGACGATTGTCAACGTGAAGAGTTGCAAAAATATGTATTTTTCTTTTGGTTTGAGCCGATAAGCCACATTTTTCTCGCGTGAGAGGTGACAATGCCCAAATCTATGAAAAACGGAATCGCAAGAGCATGATACACCACGTAGAAGTGTATAGTTTGGGTCCGTTTCTAGCCCTGGTAGTACTTTAAGCGGGAGCTCGAAGTGAGTTTAGAAAGGCTAAATTTTTGGCCATGTCGGCTGGAATATCCTTCGCCGGAGATGAAGTTTCGAGATCGGCAAAACCCTGGAAGCCGGTGGAAGCTATGACGTCAAAGACCTTTTGAAAGTTAATGCCGCCCTGCCCGAGATAGCCGGGATTATCTTTGAGGTGGAACTGGCAGATGCGATCACGACCGAGGATCTGGATCTCATGGTAGATGTCATAGCCACGCGGGAAAGAATTCCCGATGTCGTAGAAGACTTTGACGGCCTCTGAGCGCACACGATTGAGGATACGGAGGTTTTCGACGGCGGAGTTGGTATTTTCAATGCCGAGGGTGACGCCGGCTTTTTGGGCCTGAGGCGCAAAGTTGCGAAGAATGTCGGCGACGTAGTCCAGTTCGGCTGTGGTCTCCAAGGCGCGCTGGCCGAAAAAAGGGAGGAGCATATTGCGGATGCCGAGCTTGCGATTGATCTCGATCGCATCGGATAGCCATTTTTGGGCGAGCTTGTCATTCTTGAGCCCATTGACATGGAAGATATCGAGACAAGTGGAGATGAGCTTGCAGTTGAACTCTTTGGATTTCTGGAGGTAGGCGCGATGGAGTTCGGGGTTGTCGAGGGGAAGCTTACCGTCGACAGGTTTGCGCCCGAGCGAGATTTCTATGCCGGCGAAGCCGATGGAAGTAGCAAGGTCTATGGCTGCGGGGTTGCCGGCCAGATTTAGATTCCAGTCCGTGACACCGATCTGGAACTGGGCTTTGGGCGCGGCACTAAGAAGGGCCGCGCCAGGAAGAGCAAGGAAATGACGGCGTCGCATGCCTAAAAGTCTAATCGAAGCGCCATCTGCAAAACACGGGCACCGTTGCCGGAACTGCCATTTACCAGAGTAGTGATCCGGCCAAAAGAATTAGGAACGGAGAAGTTGTTGTTGGGATTGTCGAAGTTGGCTTTGTTTAGAGCATTGAACATCTCGAGGCGGAAGGCGAGTTTGAGACGTTCTGTGATGGGGATCTTCTTTACGAGGGAGAGATCGAAATTGTAGAAGCCAGGGCCCCTGAAATTATTACGCCCCACGCTGCCAGAGCTTCCTGCGGGAGCAAAGGCGAACTGGCTGATCTGTTCTGCGGAGAAGTAGAAGACCCCGTTGCCTCGAACGTCGACTTGACCAATGCTGCGGTCGGTGCCGGTGAAATCGGCGAGTTGGCTGGCGGTGGAACCGGCAGTGCGGCGGCCGCTCAGAATTGCGACAGGCCGACCAGACTGAAAGATACCGATAACACCGAGATCCCAATCGCCGATGAATTTATTCACTACGGAGGGAGCGTCAGTGAAAAAGCGCTTGTTGCGACCAAAGGGGAGGGCGTAACTGACAAGGAAGTTCATCACATGGGGACGGTCGGCGGTGGTACGCCCATAGTTAGAACGGAGGTTGAAATTATCGAGAGGAGAGCCTGCGGCGGTGAAGCCATTGCCTTCGTCGGAAGAATTGTCGAGGGCTTTGGAGTAGGTGTAGTTGATGGTGGCGCGGAGACCACCCGCATTGCGGGAAAGCGAAGTCTGCAAACCGTTGTAATGACTGCGTCCGTCATTAGTACCAAAGATGAACTGATTGAACTGGGGAAAGTTGCGAAGGTAGAAGTTGCTGATGCCGGCGGAGGAGTAGCGGTTGAAGTTGGCGGCTGAGGTATCAACAGTGTTCGCAGCGGTACCGGCGAGACCCTGATCGATAGTGCCTCCGCCGATGGCAGAAACAGCGGCAGCGGGGCTACCAAAGAGACGGACTAGCGTGTTGCTGGAACTGGGGGCTGTTCCGCTGGCGCGAAAGGCCTGGAGTTCTTTGAACGAGTTGAGGAAATCACCTTCGATCTTTGGCTGATTGAGATCGCGATTTGTGAAGAGCTTGACGCCCATGGTGCGAACATAGCCGATTTCAAAAACGGTATTGCGGGCGATCTCGTGCTGGACGCCGATGCTGAAGTGGTGGACATATCCAGTGCGGAGATTGGGATCCATAAGTACGACGGAAGTCTGGCGGGTAAGGGCCGGTGCGAGATCTGGCGCTCCAGGTTTGATTGGAAATTCGGATGCGGCGAGGCCAGCGACACTGCGGTTTGCACCGGGTGTGGCGTTGGGAAAGGTGTTGATGGTCTGGGCAAAGCCTGGAGTGTTGCCGTCCACAGTGTTGATGGCAGAGCCGATCATGCGGTCAAAGAAAACTCCGTAGCTACCCCGGATCGAAGTTTTGCCGTTCTTGAATGGATCCCAGGCAAAGCCGAAGCGCGGCGCAAAATTGTTGCGATCCGAGGGGAACCAGGAATTCTGTCGGGTGATCTTGAAGTCATCGATGTTGGAGAACGCATTGACGTCGGCAGCCCGGTTGAGGGTGCCCTGAAAGCCATTGATCTCGGTGGGCGCACCGAAATATTCCCAGCGCAGTCCGATGTTGAGCGTCAGGTTAGGACGAATCTTCCAGTCATCTTGAAAGAAGGTGCCAAATTCCTTGTAATCGAAGTTGCGGGCGCGGGGAAGGCCGGCCTCCTGGAACTGGGCGAGGTCGCTGTAATAGGTAGTGCTGATTTGACCTACGCGCCCGAGAACATCGTTGTAGAGGCTCTCGAACTGTTGCCGGACAGCAGAACTAACGCCGCTCTGGCCGACCTGAGGGCCAATCGCCCCAGGGGCAATGTTGCCATTGACGCGGGCAAGGTTGACGTTGGGATAGATGCCAGCGAAGTTCTCATTGAACTGCTTGACATTCCGGAAGTTGAGACCGGTCTTGAGGGTGTGCTTGCCGCGAAGAACAGTGAGGTTATCGGTGAAGTCGTTGACGGGAGTATTTCGGTTTGAAGCGAAGGAAGAATTAATGGGGTCAGTGAAGAGGATTGTGATCACGGCTGGGCCTGCCTGGCGGTCTGGACGAAGGAACTGGGAGAGCCCAAACTGGTGGCCGGCGCGAAACTCATTGATCAAGGTCGGGGAGAGAGTCCAGTCGGAACCGACTGAGAAGCCATAGCGATCATTGAGGATGGCACCGTCTTTTTGGGAAGGGAAAGTACGTTCCGCGTTATTCAGATTGTCGACCGATTCCTGCTTCAGTTTGGAGTAACGGAAAAAGACGCGATGGAGTTGAGAAAGTTGCCAATCAACTTTGCCGGTGCCCTGATAGGACTTGGCGGGAGCAGCAATATTGAGCCGGTGACCAGCAGTGTTCAATCCGTCTCCCACTTCAGCATTGTTAGCGGGAAGCATCAGATTAAAGAGGGAGCGCATGGTCGGATCGACGCCACGGCCCGCTGGATCATTGCGGGCGATATCAAAGCTCTGGATGTTGCCCGCTGCGTCACGCCAGCGGAAGATGCCTTGCTTCGCTTCTTCGGTTGGGACGTTACGATTGCGGCTGACGTCCTGACGGCTGTCTGTGCCCTGGAAGTTGCCGAAGAAGAAGACTTTATTTTTGATGGCTGGCCCCCCGAAGCTGCCGCCGTAGATACTCTGATTGAACTTGGGACGAGCTGTCCCAGAGGCATTGTTGAAGAAGGTATTGGAATTGAGTTTGCTGTTGCGAAGGTATTCGAAGGCGTTGCCGTGAAACTGATTGGTGCCGGAGCGAGTCACCATCTCTACTTGAGCGCCGGCGCTGCGCCCAAACTCGGCTTTGCCGCCATTAGTAATGATGCGGACCTCTTCGACGGAGTCGGTGTTCGAGGGAGTGAGGGAGAGGCCGAAACGTGGGACCACATTGTCGTTGACGTCGATGCCGTCGAGACGAGTATTATTGGAACCTTGCCGGAGGCCATTGACGCGTGAGAAGCTTTGGTCGCCGGCGTCAACACTGATGCCGGGGTTGAGCGCGGCAAAGGCGAGGGGACCACGACCGAGCTGGGGAAGAGTGTCGATGTCCCGCATGTTGATGCTCCGGGCGGCTTGGGCATCAGCAGTGTTCACCTGGACGGCGTTAGCTTCAACCGAGATGGCTTCTGTGACCTGGCCGATTTCGAGCTTGACGGTCTGGCGGAGAGTAGCACCAGAAAAGAGTTCGATGTTGCCAATGACAGCTTTGCGAAAACCGGTGGCTTCTACAGTGATCTCGTAGATGGAGGGCCGGAGGCTGGCGTAGAGCAAAGTGCCGTCGGCGGCAGTGGTAGATTCTGTGCCGATAGCAAGCTGGCGGCGACTATCGCGGATCGTCAGTCTGGCACCGGCTACGCTGGCTCCGGCGGCATCAAGAACCTGGATTTCGATGCGGCCATTGACGACCTGGCTGAAGGCTGAGATGGAGAAAAGAAGCAACGCGAGAAGACGCATGATTGTACGGATGACCCCTTGTTTCGCAGTTTAGGGCTGAGAGGGGAAACCGGAAAGACATCTGGGACCAAAAGGAAGCCCGGCGTGCCAGAGAGTGGCAAGGCCGGGCTGAGTGGGTTTCGATACTGGTTGATTAGAAGTCGATTAGAAGTCGATTAGAATTCGATTAGAAGTCGATGCGAAGCGCCATTTGCATGACGCGGGCACCGGTGCCGCTCGAGGTGTTGGCCGTGGCAGAGAGACGACCGAAAGTAGAGGGCGTCAGAATGCTCGTGCCGGGGGTTGTGAAGTTGGCATGGTTCCACATGTTGTACATCTCGGCACGGAATTGCATTTTGACGCGTTCCGTAATCGGGATGGGCTTGACGATGGAAACATCCATGTTGAAGAAACCGGGGCCACGGAAAGAATTGCGGCCCGAGTTGCCAATCTCCCCGGCACCGGGGAAGGTGAAGCCAGCGACTTGCTCCGGCGTAAAGAACTGGACGCCTCGACCATCCTTAACGACAGTGCCAAGGGTACGATCACCGCTGTAGTTGGCGTAAGTGTTGAGAGTGGAGCCTAACGTGCGGCGGGCGCTGGTGACCGAAAAGACTGTACCTGATTGAACGACACCAAGACCACCGATGGTCCAGTCCCCAATGAAGCGGTTGACGAAACCATTGGCGCTGCTCATGTAACGCTGCCCTTTCCCGAATGGAAGAGCGTAGCTGTAGGAGAAGTTAAGCGAGTGGGGACGGTCTGCATCAGAGCGTCCACGGTTATTGACGAAGTTATAGTTGTCAACAGGGGCAGTGAAGCCGTTGCCGTCCACCGAAGCATTGTCGATCGACTTCGAGAAAGTGTAATTCACGATGGCGAGGGCAGAGCGAGTGCGGTGAGAAGCAGTTACCTGAAGCGAGTTGTAACTGGAGGAGCCAGCATTGCTGCCATACTGCACCTGATTATATTGCGGGTAGTTGCGGAGGTAGAAGTCGCTCACACCAGCGCCAGCATAGCGATTGTAATTGCTAGCGGTGCGGTCGAGGTTGTCAGCAATTGTACCGGCAAGGCCCTGGGCGAGATTGGTTGCGCCAAGGGAAGTGACAGCCTGTTGAGGCCCCCCGAAGATACGAGCAAGGGTATTGCCGGCTCCAATTGGAGTGCCGTTGGCGGAAAAGGCCTGAAGTTCCTTGACGGAGTTCAGGAAATCGCCGTAAATGCGCGGCTGGTTGATGTCCTGCCAGGTGAACAACTTGGTGCCGGAGGTGCGAACGAAACTGGTTTCGAGTACCGTATTCTTCGCAATCTGGTGCGAGATGCCGAAGTTGATCTGCTGCAGATAGCCGGTTCGCAGATCGGGATTGAATACAGTGATCGTGGCGTTACGATTCAGCGGGAGACTCGTAACAGGTGCGCCAGGCTTGGCCGGGAAATCGGCAGTGGCGAGATTGCTTACGCTGCGAACTGTGCCGCCAGCGCCATTCGGGAAAGTCTGGGTAGACTGCGCAAAGCCGGGAGTGTTGCCATCAACAGAACTTGAGGTCGCACCGATCACGCGATCGTAGAACATACCCCAGTTGCCGCGGATCACCGTCTTGCCGGTCTTAAATACGTCCCAGGCAAATCCGAAGCGAGGCGCGAAATTGTTGTAGTCGTTGTTGTACCAGGAATTGGTCTTCTTAATCACGGTGTTGTTGATGTTGGCTACTGTATTGAAATCGGCTACGCGATCCACCGATCCCTGGAAGCCGTTCAGTTCCTTGGGGACCCCGAAATTTTCCCAGCGCAAGCCAGCATTGATTGTAAAGTTGGGGCGAAGCTTCCAGTCGTCCTGGAAGAAAATGCCCATGTCCTTGAACACGGTATTTCGGACGCGCGGAGAGCCAGCATCCTGAAAAGTGACGAGGTCGCTGTAAAAGGTCTGCGTGATGTTTCCAACTCGACCAAGGACGTCGTTGAATAGGCCTTCAAAAATCTGACGATTCGCGGAACTGAGGCCCTGTGGACCAAAGCTGGCAAGGGGAGCGTTGCCGGCAGAGGTGCGAGAGAGATCCACGTTAGGGTAGATACCTCCGTAGTTGTACCCATATTGGAGGGTACGACGAAAAGTGAAGCCGACTTTATAGGTGTGCTTACCCTTGAGGATCGAGAGGTTGTCCGTCATATCGACTACAGGGGAGTTGCGGCCTTGGGCCAGCGCATTGTTGATTGGATCGGTGTAGAGATTGGAAACTACAGCAATGCCACTCTCACGATAGGGGCGGATGAAGTCTACCGAAGCGCTCTGGCGGCCAATCCGGAATTCGTTCACAAGCGAAGGGGAGATGACCCAATCGGATCCTGCTCCCCAACCCCAACGTGTACCGCCCTGTGCGCCGTTCGGCAAGCCGGGGTAACGCTGCTCTGCGCTGTTGAGCGAATCGATCGATTCATTGAACTGGCGGCTATAGCGGAAGAAGACGCGGTGATTGGATTTGAGCGCGTAGTCGACCTTGCCTGTTCCCTGATATTCGAGGGAGGGGGCTGAAACGTTGAAGCGGAAGCCAGCAGTGTTGAAGCCGTCACCAACATCGTTGTTGTTCGGGTTGGACATCAAAGCCATGAGCTCTTTCATCTTCGGATCAATGCCACGCCCGATGGGATCATTGGCACCAATATTGAATGTGCCACCGGCCCACGTGTAGATACCTTGCTTTGCAGACTCAGTCAGAACTGTTCTGTTACGAACAACACCCTGAGTAGTACGGCGGCCTTGGAAATTACCAAAGAAGAAAAGCTTGTCTCGAAGGATCGGTCCGCCGACCTGGCCTCCGAAAATGTTCTGAATGAAAACCGGGCGCTTGGCACCGCTGGCGTTGTTGAACCAATTATTGGCATTGAGCGAGGTATTGCGCAGAAAATTGAAAGCACTGCCGTGATACTGGTTGCCACCAGAACGGGTAACCATTTCGACCTGACCACCAGCATTACGGCCGTATTCTGCTTTGCCGCCGTTGGTGATGATGCGGACTTCTTCAAGAGAATCTGTATTCACGGCAGTCATACTGAGGCCGAGGCGCGGCGCTACGGAATCGTTGACGTCGATGCCGTCGAGACGTGTGTTGTTTGAACCCTGGCGTGCACCGTTGATGCGGGTAAAGGTAGGATCACTGGGGTCAACAGAAGCGCCGGGAACAAAGGCCACAAGAGAGAGAGGTGATCGTCCCAGTTGGGGAAGTGTCTCAATACTCCTCATGTTCACCGTACGGGCGATGGTCGCATCGGAAACATTGACATTGACTGCATTTGCTTCAACAGAAATGGATTCTGAAACGGCGCCTATTTCGAGGCCAACCACCTGCCGGATGGTTTGGGAGGCATTCAATTCCACACCGGAGACGACTGATTTGCGGAAGCCAGGGGCCTCGACGCTGATTTCATATTCGCTTGGGGGGACGGAAACAAAGAGAGCGACTCCTGCTGTGTCGGAAGCCGCAGGGGCCCCGAAGTTCGACTTCTTACGCAGGTCGCGAAGAGAAGCTTTCGCTCCGGCAACAGCAGCACCCGATGAGTCTTGGACAATAATTTCCAGACGGCCATTGAGAACCTGAGCCGACAGGAAGGAAGAGAAGAAGCAGAGCAGCGCCGCGGTAGCGACGGGTCGGAGTGAGAGTGACATCCGTTTACCTTTTTTCCTTGTAGGGAATAGTGGAGTTTGCTGAAAGGGATTCAAAACGCGACGGAGAGGATTTCAGACGCCCTGAATAGCAATTAACTGAATGCTAATACATTATGAAGATCGACGCAAAGCGAATTAGCGTTGCAACAGGTAAACGGCGACTTCGGCAGTTAGGTTGGGGAACGTAGTGACTTCGCTGTCACCCGCAAGGAATGCGCGTTTTTCGATCTTCCAGCCTTCGCGTTTGGCGAGCATCTCAAAATCCTTGACGGTCACAAAGTGGATGTTCGGCGACTCGTACCATTCAAAGGGAAACAGTTCGTTTTGGGGGGCACGGCCGCTGATGAGATGAGCCCAACGGACGGACCAATGACTAAAGTTAGGAAAGCCGACGATGATGTGTTTGCCGACGCGGAGGATTTCTCGCAAAAGATCGAGGGGTTGGCGGGCCTGTTGGAGAGTCTGGGACAGGATTACGTAATCGAACGCTTCAGTCGGGTAATCTTTGAGGCCGCTTTCGATATCACCCTGATAGGCAGAAGCGCCGCGCGAGATGGCGCGACGCACAAGATCGCGGTCAATCTCAACACCACGGGCGTCGCAGGATTTGTTCTCGCCAAGCCAGACAATCAGAGTACCGTCGCCACAACCAAGATCGAGAACACGAGAGTTAGGCGCGATCCAGTTCGTGATGACAGAGAAGTCCTTGCGGGAGAAGACATCCTGATCGGAGGCCTTCGAGCGGGGTTCACTGCGCTCCATGCGCATGGTGGTGTCGAGGAAACCAGAAACGATAATGGACTGCTCGTCCACTTCAACAAGGAAGGCATCATGGCCGTAGTTGGATTCAAGCTGGACGTAGGCGACGTCTTTGTTGCGAGCGCGAAGCGCGCTCACGATCTCAAGCGACTGGTAGCTGGGGTAGAGCCAATCGGAGGTGAAACTGATCACGAGGAAGCGGGCTTTTGATGTCTCTAGAGCAGCAGGCAAAGTGGCGTGGTTCGCGGCGAGGTCATAATAATCCATCGCTTTGGTGATGTAGAGATAAGAGTTGGCGTCAAAACGGTCGACGAAGCGGCTGCCACGGTAGCGGAGGTAACTTTCGACTTCGAATTCAGCCGAGAAATCGAAAGAGAAGCTTGCTTTGTCGCGGAGGCGGCGACCGAACTTGGTGCGCATCGAATCATCACTCATGTAGGTGATGTGACCCACCATTCGGGCGACCGAGAGTCCGCGGCCGGGCTTGGAATTGTGTGAGTAGTAATCGCCGTCGTGGAATTCCGGATCGGCCATGATTGCCTGGCGGCCCACTTCGTTAAATGCGATCTGTTGCGCGCCGTGACGGGCAGTGGTGGCAATGGCAAGACAGCATGCGACGTTGTCGGGGAAAGCGACAGTCCATTCGAGTGCCTGCATGCCGCCCATCGAACCGCCAGCGACGGCGAGGAGTTTTTCAATGCCGAGGCTCTCGACGAGCATTTTCTGGACACGCACCATGTCGCCGATGGTGATCATGGGGAAGTGCATTCCATGCGGTTGACCCGTCTTGGGATCAATGGAGGATGGGCCAGTGGTGCCCCGACAGCCGCCGAGTACATTGACGCAGATCACAAAGTATTTGGAAGTATCGAATGCCTTGCCAGCGCCGATCATGTTGTCCCACCAGCCGATTTGGCCGTCTTCTTCGGAAATACCTGCCGCGTGGGCGTCACCGGTAAAGGCGTGGCAGATCAGAATTGCGTTGGTGTGTTCGGCGTTGAGTGAACCGTAGGTCTGATAAGCAACTTCCAGCGGGCCAAGCACCGCTCCAGTCTCGAGAGCGATCGAGCTGAAGTGGGCGATTTGGGTAATCGCCTGAAGCGAGGTGCTGGCGGGCGCGGACATAAGGGTACTGGATTGAGTTTATCAGCGCCGAGGGAGTGTATTCTGCAAAGGGAAGGGCAAAAAGTGGCGTGCGCGTGGTAAATTAGGAAAAATCCCCCCTTAAGGAGAAACCAAGGTTTGAAAAATGCCTTGCTCGCCCTGGAAGACGGCACAGTCTTCGAGGGTAAAGCCTTTGGTGCGCCCGTAGATAAAGCGGGTGAAGTGGTCTTCAACACCTCGCTCACCGGTTACCAAGAGATTTTCACGGATCCTTCCTATGCAGGGCAAATCGTCGTATTGACGAACCCGCAAATCGGCAACTATGGCACCAACGAATCCGACAATGAAGCGGGAAAGCCCTACATTGAAGGCCTGATTGTCCGCGAGTATTCGCCTGTTGCCAGCAACTGGCGCAGTGATGCGGACACCCATGAATTTCTCTCCAGGAACGGGATTCCAGCCGTAACTGGAATTGACACTCGTACCCTGGTTCGTAAATTACGGATGGGCGGTGTGATGCGTGGCGTGATTTCGTCGCTTACTCTCGATCACAAAGAGTTGATCGAGCGGGCCAGAAATGTTCGCTCCATGGCAGGGATGGATTTGGCAACGGTGGTCTCCACGGCAAAGAGCTACCAGTGGCGGGACGGGGTGACGCCGGTTTCGGAATCGGAAATCATCACGGCAGCAGTCGCGCCGCGCTTCAAGGTTGTGGCCTATGACTTTGGCATCAAGCGCAATATCCTGCGACGTCTGGCCCATGTGGGTTGCGATCTGACAGTTGTACCGGCCGGGACCAGCGCAGAAGATGTGCTTTCGCTGAAGCCGGACGGAGTGTTTCTCTCCAATGGACCTGGGGACCCCGAGCCGCTGGAATTTCAGGCAGCGCAAATGCGCAAGCTGATGGGCAAGACGCCGATTTTTGGTATCTGCCTTGGGCATCAGATTCTCGGACTCGCGCTTGGTGGCAAGACCTTCAAGCTGAAGTTTGGCCATCGTGGCGGCAATCACCCGGTGCTGAACCGGATCACAAATAAAGTAGAGATTACAGCGCAGAACCATGGCTTTGCCGTGGATCCGGATTCGCTGAATTCGAATGACATCGAACTGACCCACATCAATCTGAACGACAACACCCTCGAAGGATTGCGGCACAAGCATCTACCGCTCTTCTGTGTGCAATACCATCCCGAGGCAGCGCCCGGGCCGCATGATTCGCAGTATCTCTTTGACGACTTTGTCCGGCTGATGGACGAGTGGAAGGGGAGCAAATAAGCAATGCCGCGTAGAAACGACCTCAAGAAAATCATGATCGTAGGCTCCGGGCCAATCGTCATCGGCCAGGCCTGCGAGTTTGATTATTCCGGAACGCAGGCTTGCAAAGCTTTGCGTGAAGACGGCTATGAAGTAGTGTTGATCAATTCCAATCCGGCGACGATCATGACAGATCCGGATCTGGCAGATTTCACCTACATTGAACCCCTTACGGTTGAGTTTGCTACCGAAGTGATCAAGAAGGAACGTCCCGATGCGTTGCTCTCGACTGTGGGCGGGCAGACCGGCTTAAACCTGTCGATCGCACTCGCCGAAGCAGGTGTGCTTGAGCAGTACGGCGTTGAATTGATCGGCGCAAAAATAGAGAGCATCAAGAAAGCGGAAGACCGCTTGTTGTTCAAGGACGCGATGAAAAAGATCGGCCTTGATCTTCCGGAATCGCAACTGATCACCAAAGTGGAAGACGGCCTCGCTTTTGCACAAAAAATCGGCTATCCGGTGATCCTGCGACCGAGTTTCACGCTCGGTGGCACCGGAGGCGGCATTGCGTACAACACAGAAGAATTGATCGAGATTCTGGAACGCGGTCTCGACCTCTCGCCGGTGCATGAAGTGCTGGCCGACGAGAGCATGCTGGGCTGGAAAGAATATGAGATGGAAGTGATTCGCGATCTGGCGGACAACGCGATCATCATCTGCTCAATTGAGAATTTCGATCCGATGGGCGTGCATACGGGCGATTCGATTACGGTGGCCCCGGCGCAGACTTTGACTGACCGTGAATACCAGATGATGCGCGATGCATCGCTCGCCTGTTTGCGCGAGATTGGTGTGGATACGGGCGGGTCGAATGTGCAGTTTGCAATCAATCCCGCCAACGGTCGCATGATCATCATCGAGATGAATCCGCGTGTGAGCCGAAGTTCGGCACTGGCGTCGAAGGCTACCGGATTCCCGATTGCAAAGATCGCCGCGAAGCTGGCTGTAGGCTATCGCCTGGACGAGTTGAAGAACGATATTACACGAGTGACACCGGCCTGTTTTGAGCCGACGATCGACTATGTGGTGGTAAAAATACCGCGCTTTCAATTTGAGAAATTTCCCGGTGCTTCGACTACGCTGGGCACCCAGATGAAGAGCGTGGGCGAGGTGATGTCGATCGGACGCACCTTCCGGCAAAGCCTGGGTAAGGCGATGCGTTCTCTCGAAACAGGCAAGAGCGAGAAGGCGGAAGTCTATGAAGAAGGCCTGATCCGGCAGCGTTTGATTACCCCGAACCCGGACCGGCTGAACTATGTCCGCTTCGCGTTTGAATGCGGATGGACGATTGAACAAGTGCAGGAATTGACGGCGATCGATCCGTGGTTTCTGCGTCAGGTGAAAGACGTTGTCGACGAAGAGCAGAGCCTGAAGGGGCGCAAGCTGGAAGATCTGGACGAGGCGACACTGCGGCAGGCCAAGCGGGACGGCATCTCCGACGTGTACCTGGCGAAGGCGACAGGGACCACTGCCGATGAGGTTCGCGCCTATCGCAAGGAGAAGGGCGTGGTGGCTGTGTTCAATCGCGTGGATACCTGCGCGGCGGAATTCGAGAGCTTTACGCCTTACATGTATTCGAGCTACGAAAGCGAGTGCGAAGCAGCGCCTACGTCGCGCAAGAAAGTGATGATCCTCGGGTCTGGGCCGAACCGCATTGGACAAGGGATTGAGTTCGACTACTGCTGCTGCCATGCGGCTTATGCGCTGGGCGAGTTTGACCATGAGAGCATCATGGTGAATTGCAATCCAGAGACCGTTTCAACGGATTACGATACCTCAGACCGCTTGTACTTTGAGCCCTTGACGCTGGAAGAAGTGTTGAACGTCTACGACACCGAAAAGCCCGACGGCGCAATTGTGCAGTTTGGTGGACAAACGCCGCTCAATCTGGCGCTCAGCCTGAAAAAGCATGGTGTGCCGATCATCGGCACACAGCCGGAAAGTATCGACCTCGCCGAAGACCGTAAACTCTTTGCGAAGCTGCTCGATGACCTTGAGATTCCGTCACCAGAGAATGGCACGGCAACCAGTATCGATGAGGCCTGTGAAGTGGCGCGGCGCATTGGTTATCCAGTACTGTTGCGGCCCAGCTTTGTGCTTGGCGGGCGAGCCATGGTGATCGCTTATGGCGAGGATATGGTGCGGCGCTACATGCAGGAAGCCGTGCACTTCTCGCAGGATCGACCCGTGCTGGTGGATCGTTTCCTTGAAGATGCAGTGGAAGTGGATGTCGATTGTCTCAGTGACAGCGATGATGTTTTGATTTCAGGAATCATGGAGCATATTGAAGAAGCGGGGATTCACTCCGGCGATTCCAGTTGTGTGTTGCCTCCCTATTCGCTGAATCCAGCCGAACTCAAGACCATTGAAGAGTACACCGTCAAGCTCGCAAGGGCCTTGAAGGTTGTGGGCCTGATGAATGTGCAGTATGCGATCAAGAACGGCAAAGTTTATGTGATTGAAGTGAACCCGCGCGCCTCCCGGACAGTGCCTTATGTGAGTAAGGCGACCGGAATCCCGCTGCCCAAGGTGGCCGTTGGATTGATGCTGGGCCATAAGCTGAAGGATCTGAAGCACCTCACCGGCGGCCGTACGAGCGGAGTGCTGGGTGTGACGAAGTTCTTTGTGAAAAGCCCGGTTCTGCCCTTCCATAAATTTCCTGGTGTGGATCCTGTACTTGGTCCGGAAATGAGATCGACGGGCGAAGTGATGGGTGTCGGTGAGACTTTTGGCGAAGCATTTGGCAAGGCGCAGCTCAGTGCTGGCGTGCCATTGCCGGCGAGTGGAACCATCTTCATCAGCGTGAATGAGCGTCACAAGGCAGAAGCAGTTGCGATCGCTGTGAAGCTTAAGGAATTTGGGTTTCAGTTTGTTGCGACTCGCGGTACGGCTAACGCATTGAAGGCTGCTGGTGTTTCCTCGAAGATCGTTTACAAGGTAAATGAAGGACGCCCGAATGCGGTGGACTTGATGAAGACCGGGAGCATTCAATTGGCTATCTACACAACGATGGGCAGCGTGAGCTTTGGCGACGAGAAGGCCATCCGGCGGGCTGCGATTCAGTATCGCGTGCCGTGTATCACTACAATGTCTGCGGCAAAGGCTGCTGCCGAAGCGATGGAAGCCAAACAGAATACGCCAGCTCGCGTGTGGAGTTTACAGGAGATCCACAAGAAGTAGGGCTCAGACTCCAGCCATCGCCATATTTCTTTCAAATTCGGCTGTACTGGAACGATATGTCCTTCAGGTGGGCCAATGAATGGACCCCTACTTTAAAGGAGACCTCAACTTAATGAAAAAAATTCTTAGCATGACACTTGGTTTGGCCCTGGTATTCGGCTTGGCGAGCTTCGCCTCCGACGACAAGAAGCATGAAGACAAGAAACATGAAGATAAAAAGGATCACAAGGACGATAAGAAAAAGAAAGACCACTAGAGTCTTTACATCCTCCAATTACTTATTAGGCGCACCCCGGCGAAATCCGGGGTGCTCTTTTTTTGATTCCTTCGAAAATAACTGCTGCTAACCCTCTGTACTCTCAACGGTTTGAGCCAAACACGCCTTCGTAACCGAGCTGTTCCAGCCGGAAAACAGTTCTGGCGGCGACCTTGGCGATGTTCTTCCGGTCGTAATAGTTGGCACCAAGCTCCCGGTATGCCTCCTTCTTCTTCAGGATCTGAAACACGATCAGGATCAGTTTGTGCGCCACGGCCACCAGTGCCTTCAGATGACC
>JANXLY010000350.1 GCA_025354885.1 Acidobacteriota bacterium
GAAACTCCACGAAGAACGCCAATCCCCCGTGCATGCTCACCCCTGCATCTTCTTCCCAGTGCACTTCTACTACCCCGCTGAAGGTCTCCAATCGTTGTGCTGCCAGATAGCTTTCTGCTACTTCTTTTACCTCACCCGCAGGGTGAGGCGCAAATTCATCAGCTTTGCTGCTCATCCCGTTTAGTATCCATCACTTGCCCCTCCGGCCGACCTTTCAATTGCTTTTTCTAGGATAAACTAGCCTGGCCGCAACCGAACCACGACCGTGAGGGAGTGGACAACGCGAATTCATACAACTACTCCGTAGCCCCTTACCCCCTGCAAATTTCGGGTGATTGTAATTCATGCCAATAGCTGGCATCATGATATAGGATCGGGCACTAGTTTCTAGCTGGATCTTACCTTCCGGGCCTGCATGAATCTTCGACGTTTATTATCCGGGCTTTCCTTGTTCTTGTTAGGGGCTACATTTTGTGCTGCTGCGCCAAAATCGGTCCTCATCCTCCATTCCTACCGATCCGGTTATGAGTGGAGCGCCGATATTGATCGAAGCTTGCACCAATCCTTCCGCGAATCTACCCTCGAAATTGCCACTTGGGCCGAATTTCTCGATGCAGCGCGCAACCCCAACTGGAAAGAAAATTTCCTCTCCACCTTTAATTCCCGTTATCGCAATCGCCGCTTCGACCTTGCTGTGCTCATCGATGATGAGGCGGTTTCCCTGTGGTGCGATAACCCGTCGCTGTTTGCGGGCATACCTGTCGTCTTTGCTGGAGTAACGACAACGCCCTCCTGCGCTGGCCGCTCTTCCACTGGCCTCCTGGAGCATTTCAACATCGAAGGCCTGCTGCGCTTTGGCCTCTCAATACGTCCGTCTCCCCCGGAAATTGTAATTCTTACAGAAGACACAACTCTTGCCAGATTCCTGCGCAATACGCTCCTCCAAACTCTGTCCCCTGCCAATCGTGCCCGCGTTAAGGAATGGAATGCTTCTCAACTGACCTTTTCTTCACTCCTCTCCCAAGTGGCATCTCTCAATCCCGAATCGATCATTTTCATTTGCGGTTTCACCCACGACAGTTCAGGTACCTATCTCGCCCCGGCTGCCACTTTTGTGCGCATTGGCAAGGCTTCAACTGCCCCTGTAATTGCCCTTGCCCACCACGCCGTCCCCGGTATCCTCGCTGGATCCCCCAATGGCGGTCTGAGCTACGGAACTGAGTTGGCCAGTCTTGCATTGCAAATCCTCTCTGGCATTTCTCCGAATAACATACCCGTCAAGAGCAATCTGCAGCTCCCTCCCCAAATGGAAGCTTCCGAACTCTTGCGCTGGAACATCCCGGAAGATCGCTTGCCCGCAAATGCCGAGATTGTTAATCGCAATCCGACCTTCTTCAGTCGCTACCGGGACTGGATTGTCGCCGGTGCAATCTTCTTCCTCGGACAGTCGATTCTCTCGGTTCTCCTCGGCTTAAACATTCTGGCCCGCCGCCGTGCCCAAAAAGAACTCAAAGACTCCCATGCCCTCCTCGAGCAACAAAACGAGGCCTATCGCCGCGCTCTTTCAGAAGCCGCTGCCGCCGCTGAAAGCAAAAGCCGCTTTGTCGCCAACATGAGCCACGAACTTCGCACCCCCCTCAACGGCGTCCTGGGCATTAGCGAACTTCTCCTTGATTCTCCCCACCCCCCACTCGAACTAAACTACATCTCCACCATCCGTTCTTCCGCCGACCACCTCCTCGTCCTCGTCAACGACATTCTCGACATCTCACAACTCGACGGCGGCCGCCTCCGCTTCGTCGAACAGCCCTTTAGCCCCGCTCAAATCGTCACAGAATCGATTCAGTTGATCACTCCCTCCACCCCACTTCCGCTCCACCAGAATCTCGACCCAATGCTTCCGGATTGGGTCTCCGGCGATCCCGCTCGTGTCCGTCAAATCCTCCTCAACCTCCTCGGCAATGCCCTTAAGTTCACAGAAAAAGGCTGCATTACTGTCGGTGCCAGAACCGAATCGGGCAGTCTCGTTTTCTCGGTCGAAGACACCGGCGTCGGCATTCCCTCCGAAATGCTCTCCTCCATCTTCGGCCGCTTCACCCAGGTCGACGACTCAAGGGCCCGTCGCCACGGCGGCCTCGGTCTCGGCCTGAACATCGCGAGCGAACTAGCCGTGGCCATGGGCGGATCTTTGTCTGCAACAAGCGTTGTCGGCAAGGGATCCTGCTTCAGTCTGCGCATCCCTCTCAAGCTCGCAGCTCGCCCGCTACCTGCCTCTTCAGAAACAGCCGACCTGCAATTCCTCAAAGGCCGCAACATCCTCGTCGTCGAGGACAACCCCGTAAACAGAACCATAGTTTGCCGAATCCTCGAACGTGCAGGTAGCATCCTCACCACAGCCGAACACGGCGCAGCCGCCATCCTCGCCTGCGAATCCGCGACTTTCGATCTTGTCCTCATGGATCTTCAGATGCCGGTCATGGATGGCTTTGAAGCCACAACCAAAATCCGTGCCCTCGACAACCCCAACGCGAACGTTCCGATCATCGCCCTCACAGCTAGCGCCATGACAGGCGAACGAGAACGCTGCCTCGCCGCCGGCATGAACGACCACCTCACCAAACCCATTGACCGCCAGACCCTACACTCCATGCTCGAGATCTGGCTCCCCGCCTCAATCTCCTCATAGCGGGATCGTAATCGTAAGCAGCCCGCCAAACTGTGCCCCGCCACCCTTCTGCTGTCCTACATTTCCACTCAAACCGAAGTTCACCCCCTGCTTGGTCTCATACCCGGCATTGAGCTGCCCTCCCATCAGCTGATCCTGATACATCGCCCCAATCCCCACGTTGAACTTTCCGTTCCCCGCCGTCCCCTTGTAGTCGAGCTTCAATCCCAGGTTCACCACGCGAGTCTGCGGCAACCCCTCTCCTGTCAAACTCAGATTAAAGCCGCCCGATTTCACCACCGCCGCCCCCTCCACTTTCTGAACATCCGCCGCTTGCGCCAACAACCCAAACTTCAAATCGATCGTCACCTTCTGCCACTCGAGCGTGCCAAACACGCGGGCTCCAAGGATTCGCGCATCCGGCTTGAATTCCCAAAGCTCCGCCTGCAGCTTCAATTTTCCCAGCTGCACAACATCAAACTTCTTGCCATTCAGCGGACTCACAACCAGGTCTACCCCAGCCCCACCCGTCTTCGTCACATACAGCACGCTCGACGTTCCCACCACGAGTGCCGCCCCCACCACATAGAGAATATTCTTGTTCTTGTCCACCCAGATCCCCAGCGCACTCGAGCCAGCCGCTGTCTTAAAATCCTCGATACTCGACTGTAGCTTCTTATACTCCGGCGTATTCTTGACCTGATCGAGAAACGCCTTGCTACCCGCGTCTTTCACCCCGTCCCCGAGA
The DNA here is from genome assembly GCA_025354885.1 of Acidobacteriota bacterium. Lineage (GTDB taxonomy): Bacteria > Acidobacteriota > Terriglobia > Bryobacterales > Bryobacteraceae > Bryobacter. The sequence continues at coordinate 3,414 of JANXLY010000350.1, forward strand.
GCCGCAAACAGCTTCGTCGCTTCAGCATCTGTAATCTGCGTCTGGTTCGGATCGGTCCGCGACTTCGCAAAATCAAGCAGCGTCTTCTCAATCGCCGCCTTCACTTGCGCGCTTTCCAGCGCCGTCTTCAGCTGGCCGGGAATCTTCGCAATCTCCGTATCCACTAAATCAAACGCCAGCACAATCACCTGATGTGCAGCCGCTCCCGGATCGTTTTTGTCATTGCCCATTGCATTCACTCCACGCCCGGCCAGCTCAATTTGTAGGGCGTACACTCTCTAATGCGCCGCCACCTCAAAAAAAGGACCAACTTCCCCAATATCTCCACCCCTCTCAAGCATTAAGATAAAAATCTCACTCATCAAACCCTTCTTCAACCCGAGAACAAAATGAAAACTCTAATCATCACCACGCTCCTCGCCGCCATGCTCCTTCCGGCCCAGCAGCCCAAACGTCCCCGCATCCTCGGCATCTCCCACATCGCTCTCTTCGTCCACGACATCGAAAAATCGCGCGCCTATTACACAGACCTTCTCGGCTTCAAAGAAGTCTTCAAGCTCGACAAGCCCGACGGCTCCCTCTCCCTCACCTTCGTCAAAGTCAACGACCGTCAGGTCATCGAGCTTTTCCCCGAACCCGCACCCGACACAGACCGTCTGAACCACATCTCCGTCCAGGTCGACGACGCCGAAGCCATGCGCGTCTACCTCGCATCCAAAGGCATCAAGGTCCCGGACAAAGTCCCCAAAGGCCGCATCAAGAACTCCAACTTCAACATCAAGGATGCCGATGGCCACACCGTCGAAATCGTCCAGTACGAACCCGACGGCTGGACCATCCGCGACAAAGGCAAGGCTCTCGACGGCCCTCGTATCTCCGCCCGCATCATGCACCTCGGCATTCTCGTCGGCGCACTCGAACCCGCAATGAACTTCTACCGCGACATCCTCGGCTTTGAAGAAATCTGGCGCGGCAGCCGCGACGGCAAGACCCTCAACTGGGTCAACATGAAAGTCCCCGACGGCACAGACTACATCGAATTCATGCTCTACGACACCATCCCCGGCCCCACCGCCCGTGGCACCCAGCACCACATCTGCCTCGAAGTCGACGACATCGAAAAATCACTCGCCGACCTCGAAAAGCGTCCTGCCCGCAAGTCCTACACGCGCCCCATGGAAATCAGAACCGGCATCAATCGCAAGCGCCAGTTGAATCTCTTCGACCCCGATGGCACCCGTGCCGAACTGATGGAAGCAAGCACCGTCGATGGCAAACCGACCCCCTCCTCTCCAGCACCTCCGCCACACTAAAGAAGCCACACCCCAACTTCCGGCGCACGATTTTCCGCACATGCGATAACCTGATCTAACGCAATGCCCCTCTCCTCCGGCGACAAATTTGGCCCCTACGAAATCGTCTCTCCGCTCGGCTCCGGAGGCATGGGCGAAGTCTATCGCTCCCGCGACACCCGTCTCGGCCGCGATGTCGCCTTAAAAATTCTACCCACCGACCTGACCAACGATCCTTCTCGCCGCGCCCGCTTCGAGCAGGAAGCGCGCGCCGCCGCCGCTCTCCAACACCCCGGCATCGTCGCCGTATTCGATGTCGGCGAGCAGGATGGCACCGCCTACATAGTCACCGAACTCATCGACGGCTCAACCCTGCGTGAGCTCCTCTCCCACGGTCCTCTCCTCGTGCGCAAGGCCATCGACATTGCCGCACAAATGGCCGAGGCCCTCGCCGCCGCCCACGCCGCCGGCATCTCTCATCGCGACCTCAAACCCGAAAACGTAATGGTCACCCGCGAGGGCCGTGCAAAAATTCTCGACTTCGGCCTCGCCAAGCTCGCGCCGCAATCAGGCTCAGACATAACCATGACTGCCGTCGGCACAACTCCCGGTGCCGTCATGGGCACCGTCGGCTATATGTCTCCTGAACAGGCCCGCGGGCTCCCCGCAGACCACCGCGCCGACATCTTCAGCCTCGGGGTCGTCTTCTCCGAGTTGCTCACGGGCAAGCGCGCCTTCCAGCGAGACTCCGCCATTGAGACCTTGAACGCGATCATCAAAGAAGATCCTGCCCCCCTGTCAGCGGAACTGCCGCCAGGCCTCGGCCTGATCATCAACCACTGCCTCGAAAAAGAGCCGCTCGCCCGCTTTCAATCAGCCAAGGATCTGGCCTTTGCCCTGCGCTCTGCCGCCGGCACTTCGGTCTCCTCCGGCATCAGCGCCGCCATTCCGGCAGCCCCACGCCGCATCCCTTGGCTTTGGCTGGCCCTGCCACTCGCCCTTGCCTTAGGTGCTTTCCTCAGTTGGTGGTGGACCTCCTCACGCGATGCCACCAATTTCTACCAGATACGTCCGCTCACAGCCTTCGAGGGCTACGAAGGCGACCCGGCGCTTTCTCCAAACGGGCAGCAACTGGCTTTTGCTCGGCGGGATGTCCTCGGTTCTCATGGAATTTTTGTCAAGCTCGTGGATGGCGCTGGCCAAACGCTGCGCCTCACCCAACATGGCAATTACCCCATTTGGTCCCCCGATGGTACTCAGATCTATTTCCGTCGCGGTAATCTTTACCTGGGTACAAAAGCCTCTCTCTGGGCAATGTCGGCGCTGGGCGGCGGCGAACGCCGCATCGCGGAATTCTCCGAAGAACAAGGCATCGCTGGCGGCCTTGGAATCACCCCGGACGGCCGCTGGTTGATCGCGACGGGACGCGGCAAATCTAATGGCCTGCTTCAGGTGCCGGTCGAAGGAGGGGCTTATCGCGCCCTCACTTCTCCCCCGCCGGGCCAGCGCGATTCAGCCCCTGCCTTCACGCCCGATGGCAGCAAGCTTGCCTTCACACGGACTGCCGCTCAGGGTACCCGTCAACTCCTCTTACTCGACTTGGCAGCCGATTACCGCCCCAACGGCGAACCGCGAATTCTCGACCCGGGCAACTGGGATATTCGCGGTCTTGCCTGGATGCCCGACGGCCGTTGGCTCCTCGCTGCAACCCTCGATGGAGCACGAGAACGAATCGTCAAATTTCCCGTCGGCGGGGGAAAGCCCACTCGCCTCCCTTTGGAATGGCTCCGCGATGACCAGCGCGACATGGGAATCCGCGAAATCTCGCTCGCCGGCTCCCGTCTCGCACTCACTCTCCCAGTCGGTCATTTCGCAATTACAAAATGGACCGCGTTGAATCCGAACGGCGAATTCTCCATCGAGCCGTTTGAATCCTCCTCTCGCTCCAGTCAGTATCCAGATCTCTCTCCGGACGGCAAATGGGTCAGCTTCGCCTCCACCCGCTCCGGTGCCGCCGAGATCTGGCGAGCCCTCGCCGATGGGTCCGAGGCGCTCCAACTCACCTCATTCGGCGGTATTGTCGCGGAATTCCCAAAGATCTCGCCAGACGGTCGATCCATCGCCTTCTTCGTGATTCAGCAGGGATTGAGCGAACTTTGGGTGGTCGGCAGCGAGGGTGGTCGGCCCCAACTGCTCCATCGTAACGTAGGCAACGGAGATCAGCCTGCCTGGTCTCCAGATTCCACGGCCATTTTCACCACAGATCGATCCTCCGCAAAATCTGCGATTGTAAGGATCTCCAGAGACGGCACGCCCCCGAAGATTCTTGTCCCGGAGCGGGCCACTAACCCGGCACTTTCTGCAGACGGCAAATGGCTCTATTTCCGAAATGTCCAGCGCGGCCTCGCTTCCTGGAGCCGTATGCCGCTCGGCGGAGGGCAGGCGATACCGCTAGGAGACTACGCCGATCAAATCTTACTCGGCGGCAACAAGCTTTACATCACAAGGACAGACACCGAAGCGAAATTGCTTCAGGTTTTCGAACTCGATCCCGAAACGAAAAAAGAGCGCCTCGTATTTCGGCAGCCGCTCCTCGACCAAACCCCAACCCTGAGCACTGTCTCCCCGGACGGCAAGACGCTTTTTTTCGTCGGCACCCGCAACTACGGCGCAGACATTCTCCTCGTAGATGGCATTAAGTAATTGCCGATCCCCGAACGCGAGATTCAGAGCCGCGCGCGTCAGCGAGCGGTCTCATGCGCAATCAATTTCGGCGGTCTGTATAGCCTTCAACAGCCACTCTGTTGGTGAATCGTCTCTCAGATCGGTCCGCCTGGCGGAGGAAGTGGTTAACTTCAGCGCAGCCGAAGACCGGGCCGCGATCCCAACATCTCATCGTTACTTCGCTCAGGGCTGAACGGAAACCCTTACCAGACCGGTTGTCCAGCAGCACTGGAATCCAAGACCGCCATCTCCTGAATAATCGTTCGCGGTAACATGCAACAAGTATTCACCCGCCTCGCTGAACTTCACCTTCGTCGTCGCCCTCCCGCTAAAGGCTGCATTGCCGCTTGCCGCTACAGGTTCAACCGTAGGCCTCACGGAATCGAAGCTCACTGTCCCAGGCCCCCGATACTTCGACCACACCACCGTGACCGGCGGACGAAGACTGCTGATGGGTACGTTCGAGGCACTGGTGTACTTCATGTCGTCTGCGACCCAGACCGTCAAAGCTAGTGGATTCGACAAGCTCGCAGTCCGCACTGCCGCGTTCGTCGAACTCCCGATCGGACCTTGCACCGCCGTGCCGCTCTCTTCGAACTTGAGGATCGGAGGTGTGTTGTTCACCGCGATCTCGCTGAACGGACTGATCAGGTAATCCGGATGCAGCCGCAAAGGAATGATAGTGGACTTGCCATTCGCGTAGATCGTCCAGGTCAATTTGTCTTCCGCCGTGAAACCCTTGGGTACCGGGATGACGAACATTCCAAACTTTCGAGTTGGAAGAAAGTGCGTCGGTTGCCCCATATCGGGCCCTCCTGGCTCGATCCGGTTGTTAGGGCCAATGGGGATATCCAACTCTTCTTGCGTATTCCGGTTGTAGTATCCAACGAGAAACCCGCGCGCGCCGGCGCCGCTCTCGTACCAGCCTTCGAAGGCCCCGGTGATCGAAGCACCAAACTCCTTGCGCGGCTCAGGAATCGACTGCCCGAATTGAAGCGCACTCCCGCTCAGTGCGCACACGATGCACAGCCTGCAGAGTATCCTCATTGAACTTTGGGGTCCGTCTTGGTCTTCGCCATCTTCGCGGCTCGCTCTGTAAGTGCCTGCTGGTACTCTTGGTCACTCAAGTAGACGACGTTCATCCACGCATGAGCCATTTCATCGACAGTCCGATCGCCATAGCCGACCCACTGATCCGGATCGGGGTTGCTCTTGTTCGCCTTCGTATTGTCATACCAGGCCGTCACGTGGATAACCGTTCCCTTCGGTAACAGTGGCGCCGCATCATCGTCGTAGATGTAATTCGTCATCCAGTTAAAATTGAAATTGCCGACATAACTGAGGGTTTGTGGTCTCCCGTTCGGCAGAATCGCTTCCACCTGCATTGACTTGCCGCGCAAATGGAAGTGCGGCTGAAAATTCTCGATCAGAGTATTTTGTTTCAGCACGGTGAAGCCCTCGGTCTGCGAGAAAGAGTTTGGCGGAATGTCCAGCGACACCGGTCCGTTTTTCAGCCCGGTAAATCCAACCAGGTGGCTTCGCTTCTTGGGCTCCTCCCCCTTCTTGTAGAACCAGATTCCAATTTCGGAACCTACCGTGATTTCCTCGCCTGCCGCGTGAAGGTGCTGATCCCATGAAATCTTTTCACCGGGAACGATCAGCTTCCCGGTGCCTGGCCGGAACAGGTCATAGCCCTTTCCAATCGCCCATTCCATTAATAGCGGACGGCGGCTGACCAGATCGCTTGTGTCGTTGTCGGCGGGGCGAGTGCTTGCTGTGCCTGTATTCACGGCCTCCGGATCATTGTGGATCACCAGATAGGCAATCGAGTGATGCAGGATTTTGCGGCCCTTCAGGCTTGTCGGACGAATCTCTACCATCTTTGCCCAACGCGGCTCAGCAATAGGAATATCGGACATCGGTCGAAACCACACATCTTGATGCCGGGCTTCCATCGTGTATTCAGGCGATTTCACAACCAGGTCGGGCGGGCCGAAACCATCTCTTGTGCCTTTCCACTCGTTGTCGGTTATCAGTGGCTTTGCCGGAGGCAGATCCTTCGGATCGCCTTGTACTGCCCCACCGTCCACCCAGCGCACAAGGATGCCGATCTGCTCTGCGCTGAGAGACATGTCATTCTTGAATTTTTGAACCCCCATCCCCTGGTCAATATGCCATGGTGGCATCTGCCGCGTGATCACACGCTCCTTGATGGAACGCGCCCAAGGCCGTGTTTCCTGATAACTGAGGAGCGACATCGGTGCGATCGAGTTTGGCTGATGGCACTCCTGGCACTTCTCCTGAAGGATTGGTGCGACATTCTTTGAAAACGTGACCTGCCCTGCTGCCACCGTGACTGGCTTGGCCTCTGCCGCCAGAGCCAAAGACGGGAGCATCATCGCGATCCATATCGTAAACGTTCTGCTTTGCGCAGACAAGTGTCGAGGTCTCAATGTCGTAATCATTCGAGTAACTCCAACGCTAATGCTTCCATAATTGAGGCCGCGCTGCAAGGGCCGACAACACGACCGCAGGATTCGCATCAACAGCGCAGCTCCAGTGGCAAAGATTCTCGTCAGAAATTCTCTGTCCACGTCGCTCCCCGAAAATAGTAGGTGAGGGATTGTCGACCAACCGGACACTAGCGCACGCAATGCCGCTTCCTCACCGATACGCCGTCCAAGTTCACCGTGCGCCACGTCTGCCCCGATACTCTTGCGACGACCGATTTCGATGAACCTTAACGACCTATCCTTCTCTATCAGGCCGACCGGCACAGCGCTTTGCGACTGGGCATTGCGACTGGCCATCCCATCGCTGGACGCCGAGATTCCCTCTCCGCGACACCTCTTCTGCCAGATCCTCCGCTTTGGGGTGTAGCATGGAGCTAGGCCAGTCATGAACGAGATTATATTTCTAGTTGAGGATGCACCGGACGGCGGCTTTTCTGCAAGGGCTCTAGGGCACGCGATTTTCACCGCAGCGGACTCAGAACAGCAACTTCAGGCCATGGTCAAGGACGCGGTTTCCTGCCACTTTGATGACGGCGAAGCTCCTAAAATCATCAGGCTACACTACGTTCGCGAAGAAGTGATACAGGCTTGAAACTGCCTCGAAGCCTGAGCGGCGTCGAACTCATCGCAGCGCTGAAACGCCTCGGCTACGAGCAGACCCGGCAGACTGGCAGCCACGTGCGAATGACGATCTCGTTTCCCATTTAACCGTCCCCCTCGCGCGCACCCTCCCCCCAGGTACCCTCGCAGCGCTTATCAAAGACGCTGCCGCTCATCTAGACACTCCGGTTGAAGATATCCTTGAAAAGATTCGTTGAGGGAAGGCAGCCTCGTCAGGTTGCTCCGTCCCCAAACCCATCCAGAAGCTAGCCACCATTCTCGGGATCGCCACAGTGAATCGTAGGGAGCTAGACTGTTTTTTACAACAATGGTTTTCACCAAACGTCTTCGGGAAGGTGTGCGGCGCGGCTTCATAACGTGTAGTGTCCGGATCTGGAAGAACCCGCATGTCAAGGCCGGGAGGCGATACCGCATGGATGACGGTGAAATCCTGATCGATTCCATCGAGCCTATCTCGCTGCAAGACATCACCTATGATTTAGCGGTCGAATCAGGCTTCGAGAGCCGGGCCGATTTGCTGAAGGTAGCAAGGCACGGCTCTGGCGACAACGTCTATCTGATACGTTTTCACTATAATCCTTGCATCTCAAAGCCTTAGCTCGAGACTTCAAAAACACCAAGGACACTGTCGACTAATGAAAGGGTCCAAGGCGTTCGAGGAACTTGCTGTTGCCTCCGCCCGGACACGGCGTATTCGGAACTTGGCCGGGCTAGTCGCAGCGCTTTCTCTTGACTTCGCCCTTCTCCATTCCTTTTTCATCCACTTCGGCGCGGATCCCGCGGGGGCCGTATTTCGGTCGGCCAAACAGGAACAAATCTATACCCGGATCATCATACGGCTTCCCAACCCGGCGCCGGGCCAATTTGGCCGCATTGGTTCGGGATGCAACATAGGATGCTTTGGATGATTCTGCCCGGGTATTCCCTAAACAAGCCACCGGGTTTGTGCTCCCTTCGGGCACTCTCAGAAACTAAGAGCTTTATTGTTTGAATCCGGCACCACCCGTTCGGCCCCGCATTGTCAGCCGTTACTTCTGGAATCGCTGACGATATCTTCTTTGATTTTCAAATAAAATCCGAAGGATTGGTCATTCCCCCACGCAGCCTTGTCGCCTTGTCCTTAAATGCCGTATTCACTTTTCAACTGCCGCAGGTCGGCCTCAAACTGCTCGGCCATGGCATAAGTGTAAATTCGAGTGATGCCGCCCATGTTTTGAAACTCCACAATCTTCCGAAGGTCGCTCTTGCGTTGCTTCCACGTTAGACCATCCGTAAAAAACAAAAGCGCTGTGTCCGAACGCTTCGCCCTGATGATTTGTTCGACGTCTCCGATGATGTCGCTCATCTTGGAGCCCGTCGCGCCGTATCCCTTTGATTCAATCACGATGCGCGGAGCACTTTTGGAAGGAATGGCAAAATCGCACTTCGCCTTCTCTTTCGGTCCCGTAAATGTGCAGCGCATATCAAACTTGGAGCCGAATACCTTCTTGACGATGGCTTCCGCAAAATCCTCCACGCCGCGCCCGCGCTTCTGACCTGAAATCGCACTACCCCGGCCGCTACGCAATCTTTCAACAAGCGTGTCGCTCCAGTGGGGCGTACGCTGAGCCTCTTCCGCCATGGCAGCTAAAAGCCCAATGCTGAGAAGGTCTTCAATAAAGCTCTCGGGGTTCGCGCGGTAGCTCTTTACACCGATCCCTGGCTCCTTGCGGATGCCCCGCAGAACAGAAACGAACTGGTCTTTCGAGAAACCCATAAACAACCGGAGTATCAAAATTCCATCGTCAAAGTTCTCATCGAGCATTATCTTGACATCCGCTATCGCGTAATTTGTTTTAACCGGAAATTTTTTCAGCCGACCGATAACGCGGCGGGCTGTCTCGTCTTTCCAATCGACAGTGAGGGCTTTAAGGCTGCCTACGATGTCGTCAAGCTCTTGCGCTATGAATTCCATTCACCCAATCCCATTCATCGTCCTACAATCAGGTATTCGAAAACTTCGGCGCGTTCGACGCCAGCGTGAGTGCCAAAGTGGTAGCGGTGCGGCTTCTCGAACGCCGTCACAGATTTTTTGTAGCGCCGCAAAAGATTTTCAAGCTCCTCGCGATCAGGAAAGCCGTTGGAACTATACGAGAGAACGATGATGCTCTCCCGGTAAATCTGAAACAACTTGTCAAAAGCTGCAACGGCGCTCTTGCGGTAGCTGAATGGCGTATACGGTTTTTCAATCTTCTTGACTCGCGTTTCTTCCATAATGCGCTGGCCTTTCCAATAGCAGGAAAGCCCTTCAAGGAAGTGATAGCGCTTCATGTAGCAATTGTCATCTGAGCGCGGTACATAAGGCGGGTCTAGGTATACGAGGTCAATGCCTCTCGGGTCTAGGCTGAAAACATCGGCCCGCTTCACTGTATGACTCCGCCCGTTGTCGAAGACCACGCGATTAAAAGCTTCGACCTGTTCGATAAAGTGTTCCTCGATACTGAGTCGCAGATCGCGGCGTCCGTCGTCGTAATGGGACAAGTCGCCAGAAACCGTGAATACTCCCCGAGGCTGTTTCTTTAGGCAGGATCTGATGAGGGCAGCGCGGGCAAGATCGCGCTGAGCAGAATGCTTCAGATTTTCGAGGTTTGCTGACATGCGGTCGAGGAAACGCAAATCCTCGGGAGTGTAGAAAATTCCATCAAATGTTTGCTCAATGAAATGAGGTCCATCGCATCGATGCGAAAGAAGCTTTTTTACATCGCTGCCATCCAGGCGGTAATTATTGTTGGCAACCGTCGCTAAGGCCAGCACGGCAGGGAAGTTCAGGAAATCGGATGCGTAGACCTGTTTGCCCATCGCCTTGAGCAAGTAGGAGACACAACCGCTTCCTACAAACGGGTCTGCCGCAGTCTCAAAAGGCAAAGTCTGCAGAACGCCGTGTATCCATGGCAACAAGCGACGCTTGGACCCCATGTAGCGAAGCTCTGGATAATCCGAAATGCGTTCGGGCAACGCGACTTTGGAGAAGTTTTCTTGGCTGTAAACGATTTTGAGCCGCGGTGCAGCTGTTGGCACAACTGCTGCTGAATTAGACATCGTTGACCGTTCCTCCCACTGATTCATGATAAGTCCTCAAACACGTCAATACCACCGCGAAGCAAGGATTGTTGGAATGTGCCGACTCTTTCATCTCGCATTGGGTCTTCATTGAGAACCATATCGACGATTGTTTCCCAATTCGTAAAATCGCAGCACGAATTGTTAAGTGTCCACCCACTGAATCTTCCTATCCCAAACTGGCTCACTACAAACCACTCCGCTGCCGACACCAGCCGCAATCCAGCCCGATGAAATATAGTCTAGGCATGCGATTTGCCAGTACATTCCTTCTCACAATCGGGCTCTATGCCCAGTCTGCGGAACTCACTGTAGAAGCCCCGCAGCGCACCCTTCCAGCCTATGTTGCCGAGAAACTGAATTCTGCGGATCGGGTCCTTTTCGCTAAGCTGATGCAGGTCGGTTTAGAGGCAGCCTGGTCGGCGGTCACAGAGGCCGGTTATCCGCTCTGCTTCATCAATGAATTGAAGCCGCTGAACAACGACCGGCGACTCGTCGGCCGTGCTCGAACTGCCCGCTATCTCCCCAATCGCAAGGACCTCCGCGACAAGATCTACGCTGCCGGTCCTCAGTTGAACTACCGCACTGCCGAAGAGGCGCAACCGGGGGATGTCCTGGTCTTTGATGCAGGCGGTGAGACCAGGTCGACTGTCTCCGGTGCAATGGTGACTACTCGATTCCTCATGCGCGGTGGCGCTGGAATTCTGGTCGATGGTTGTATGCGCGATGTGCCCGATCTCTCGGCCATGCCAGCCAGCATCTATTTGCGCTGCGGACACGCCTCCAGTGTCAGCCCCCTGATGATGGCCGTGGACTATCAAATTCCGGTGCGGATTGGCGGCGTCACGGTGGCACCGGGCGATCTACTGATCGGTGAGCGCCACGGCGTCTTGGTCATCCCGGCCTCAATTGTCGAAAAGGTCTTGGACAAGGCACTCGAGCACGATCAGCAGGAGCAGTTCCAACGCAAGCTCCTCCTGCAGGGGGAACCTATTTATGGCGTCTATCCGAATTTGAATGAGGCGAATAAGAAGAAGTTCGAAGACTCCAAAAAGGGCAGGCCTAAGCCATGAACCATCAATCCGTAATCATCGTCACTGGTGGCTCGCGCGGAATTGGCGCGGCTTCTGCGATACTGGCCGCTGCGCGCGGCTACGCAGTCTGCGTCAATTATCAGCACGATCAGGACTCAGCCGAGCAAGTCGTGAGTCTGATCACAGGCAAAGCGGGTCGCGCCATTGCCATTCGGGCCGACATCAGCTCCGAATCCGCAGTCATCTCGCTCTTCAAAGAAGTGGATTCCAAGCTAGGTCCCGTTTCTGCTCTGATCAACAACGCCGCCACTCTTGAGCCGCAAATGCGCCTGGATTCCATGGAGCTTTCGAGGATGCAAAGAATCTTCGCCGTCAACGTATTCGGGTCGATGCTTTGTGCTCGCGAGGCGATACGACGAATGTCCACTCGTCATGGCGGTACGGGCGGCGCAATCGTGAACGTCTCTTCCGGTGCTGCGAAGTACGGTTCCCCGGGTGAATACGTAGACTATGCAGCCAGCAAAGGTGCCATCGAGACCTTCACGGTCGGGCTGGCCAGCGAAGTTGCCGAAGAGAGCATCCGCGTGAACGCTGTGCGGCCCGGCTTCATCTACACAGGCCTGCACGCCAAAGGCGGCGAGCCTAACCGTGTCGACAGAGTCAAGACTTTAGTCCCGATGCAAAGGGGTGGCGAACCGGAAGAAGTCGCCACCGCGATTCTGTGGCTTCTATCCTCAGGAGCATCTTACATTACAGGCTCAATCATCGACGTTGCTGGTGGTCGATAACCGCATTGCAGTCGATGTGAATTTTATCATTCCTTCGAAAATAACTGCTGCTAACCCTCTGTACTCTCAACGGTTTGAGCCAAACACGCCTTCGGCGTGAGTACGCCTTCGTAACCGAGCTGTTCCAGCCGGAAAATAGTTCTGGCGGCGACCTTGGCGATGTTCTTCCGGTCGTAATAGTTGGCACCAAGCTCCCGGTATGCCTCCTTCTTCTTCAGGATCTGAAACACGATCAGGATCAGTTTGTGCGCCACGGCCACCAGTGCCTTCAGATGACC
>JANXLY010000402.1 GCA_025354885.1 Acidobacteriota bacterium
GTCTGAACACGAACTGGTTTTTGAATCTGGCAGACGCACGGCGGAAGATCGAAGCCTGGCGAAAGGAATACAACGCAGAGCGGCCGCACAGCAGTTTGGCGTACCGGACGCCGAACGAGTTCGCCAAAATCTGCTCTGAACACACCAACGGGATGAACGCCACCCCACCGGACCGCCCGCCGGAAGTGGTAGATCGCACAGCGGTGCTCGCCGACAAGGGTTCGCTGGCGCCGTGCCTGACCGGCAAGCCCTTGTCAGCTCCGCGCCGCAGTGCAGTGAAGTCTGATCGCGGCGGGCGACTCCGGTGGGATGGCTAAGGAACGGTAGTATAGAAACCGAGATTCCAAATTACGATTGGTAGAGAAAAGTGGGGCACGTCACATAGTAGAATTCTTTCTAGTAAAGGCTGTTCGCACCCGCTGTAAACCACCGCAAATCCTTGCGTAGTATCGGTGACGCTAAAGTTAGTTCCCGCCTATTTGCGCTCGCCTTGGTCTGCGGCCAATCAGTTAAATGGATACTGAAAGTATGAAGGATCCATTAGCAAAAGAGTTTCGAAGGATTGTCAAGCAGATGCGGCCGAGTTCCAGCATGATGTGGGTGCAATCTTCGACGACCGCAAGCGCTTGTAACCCTAACGCGATGAACTCATGGATCACTTGGATAGCGGCGAATTAGAGGTTGCTTCGGATACGCGCTCTGGCGTTTCAGATGCCGAAGCGTGGCCCTGACTAAACCAGTATGTCTTTCACCACGTCGCCGAAGACGTCTGTCAGGCGGAAGTCGCGGCCGGCATACCGATAGGTGAGTTGCGTGTGGTCCATTGCCAGGTTGTTCAGAATCGTGGCGTGTAAGTCGTGGATTGAGACGCGGTTCTCGACTGCCTTAAAGCCGAAGTCGTCCGTAGCACCATGCGCCAGGCCTCCTTTGAAACCTCCGCCCGCCACCCACATCGTGAAACCATAAGGATTGTGGTCCCGGCCCGTGCCGCTCTCTGAAACCGGGGTGCGTCCGAATTCGCCACCCCATAAAACAATCGTGTCGTCGAGCATCCCGCGTTGCTTTAGATCCTGAATCAAGGCCGCTGCGGCCTGATCCATCTCCGGGACTTTCTTGAGGTAGTTCTTTTCAAGATCTTTGTGATCGTCCCAGTCGCCTAGCCCGACGTTGACATAGCGCACGCCTTTTTCTACCAGGCGGCGGGCCAGCAGACAGCCGTTGCCGGAAATGTTCTCGCCATACAAGGCCCTGGTTGCGGGGGATTCTTTGCGGATGTCGAAGACGTCCATCGCCTCGAACTGCATCCGGTAGGCAGCCTCCATCGACTGGATGCGGCCATTCAAATAATCATCGGCTCCGAAAGATTCGCTGAAGTCTTTGTTCAGAGTCTGTACCGCATCAAGATGCCTGCGCTGCGCGTCCGGATCGAGCTGCTTGTTGCGGAGATCGGGAATCATCTTTTCGGGATCCGCTTCCTTATGATTGACGGGGGTTCCCTGGTGTTCAGAGGGCAGAAAACCAGTGCGTGTTGCGGAGCCGCCCGAAGCGAGCGCAACAAAAGAGGGCAGGTTCTGGTTTTCGGAACCGAGCCCGTAAGAAATCCACGAACCCATCGAGGGCCTGTTCAGAAGTATCGATCCGGTGTGATAGAGACTCGTGCTCGGAGTGTGAGTGGGATTGAAGGTGTACATCGAGCGGATCACGCAGATGTCATCAATCACGCCGCCGAGCTTCGGCAGAATTTCACTTACTAACACTCCGCTCTTGCCGCAGTTGCCGAACTTGAAGGGAGTGGGCATCAAGCCGCCGGTCTGGCGTTCTGTACGTAACTCGACCGTGCCTGGACGCTGCCCCTGAAATTTTACGAGCAGCGGTTTGGGATCGAACATGTCTACCTGTGAGGGTCCGCCGGCGAGGAATAGACTAATCACGCGCTTGGCTTTGCCCGCTGTACGCTGGCCTGTGTAGTGGCCGAGCATCGCCGCCTTGGCATTGTCCGATCCAAGCACGGCACTGAGGCCAAGAGTGCCGAGGCCGCCAAAGGCGGATTGAATCAGATCACGACGGGAAGGGGGTCGCATCAGGGCCATAAGATCTCCTCGTTGGTGGATAACAATACTTGCGCATAATCCTGGAGCGTTCCCTTGTCGAGGAAGGTCAGGGCAAGATCCAATTCTTTGGGGCTGGGGTCTCGCGAGAGGAGACGCCGGTAGAGTTCGCGAATCTGGGTTGCGCCGGACGGCAGGTCCGACAATGCTTTGCTGATCGCCTTTGCCGAAGCACTGAAAAACTCGCTATTGAGGACGAACAACTGCTGTAGAGAAGTGGTTGTCAGATCACGTGCGCCTGCACTCTGCATTGGATCTGGAAAATCGTAATTTTTGAGTAGCGTGTTCAATCTGCCTCGGCTGATGCGGCCATAGACGGTGCGCCGCAAATTCGTTGGCAGATCGAGCTCTCCCGAAGGGCCATACATTTTTTCGTCCAGACGACCAGAGGCGCGGAGGAGAGTATCGCGATAGGCTTCGATATCCATGCGCCGCGGGGACATGCGCCAAAAGAGCGTGTTGGTGGGGTCTTCCTTCACCAAGAGCGCAATCGGCTTGCTCGATTGCTGGTAGGCCGCTGAACTCATGATTTCGCGATTTAGCCATTTGAGTGACCAACCCTGGGCGACGAAGCGGGCGGAAAGATCGTTGAGCAGCTCGGGGTGGGTTGGCTTGTCGCCTTGAACTCCGAAGTCGCTGGGGGTGGCTACGAGAGGGCGACCGAAGTGCCAATCCCAGACCCGATTTACGATGACGCGTGCAGCCAGCGGAGCAGCATCGGTGAAAATCTTTTCGGCCAGTTCGAGGCGCCCTGAGCCCTGCTTGAATGTACTATCGCCTTTGGAAAGAACTGTGAGGAAGTGGCGGGGCACGATTTCTCCCGGAGTCGCTACGTTGCCGTTGCGGAGCACCGGTAAGTCGCGGGCCTCGCCGGGTTTGTAGACAAGGAAGGTGTAATTGGCATCGGAGCCATCGACATACTGAGCGGCATCAAAGACCGAATTCATGAAGGGTGCCGTAGAGGTGAGCGGCTGCCGACGGCGGTTGGGCGCAGGGTTGGCATCCGGTTTGCGAGGTGCTGGAGGCGTCCAATGTTTTTCGAGGTAGGCAACGGAGGTCGGGTATTGATTCTGAAGCGCCAGCATTTCCTGCTTCAGGATCTCGATTTCTGTCTTCCAGCGTGCGACCCGGGATTCGCTGTCGACTACTGTTGAAGCTTCGCCAGTTAGTAAGTTGACCGAGTAGCGAAGGTCGATCAGGCGGCGCTGGACCCAGAGGTAACGGGCTTCGAATTGTTTATCTACTTCGAAACTGGCCTGTTCGGTGCGCAGGGTGGAGGCGAAGACACCGGCAAGGCCGTAATAATCTTTGGTCGGAATCGGATCGAATTTGTGATCGTGGCAGCGGGCGCAAGCAACTGTCATAGCGAGCAAGCCGCGGGAAACTGCATCTACCCGTTCATCCCAATCGTCGGTCATGAAGCCGCCGATGACGTCAGCTGAGAGGCGCTGATCCTTGTGATAGATGGGTGCGGCACCAAGATAGCCGAGGGCGCGCAAGTCTTCCCGCGAGGTGCCGGGAATCTTGTCTGCGGCGAGTTGCATTTTTACGAATTTGTCGTAGGGCAGATCGTGATTGATTGCCTCGATGATCCAGTCGCGATAACGCCATGCGTATGGATAGGGCTGATTGGTGGCCTCTGCGGTTGGATTGTCTTCCCCAAAGCGCGCGACATCCATCCAGTGGCGGCCCCAGCGTTCGCCGTATTGCGGCAGGGCCTGTAGTTTGTCGATCAGTTTTTCCCAGGCATTGGGGGAGGTGTCGTTTGCGAAGGCTTCCACTTCCTGATAGCCCGGTTTGTAGCCCAGCAGATCGATGTAGGCGCGTCGTACGAGGGTGCGTTTGTCGGCAATCGGAGAAGGGCTGAACTTCTTTGCTTCGATTTGGGCGAGGACGAAGTGATCGATTTTGTTGCGGGGCCAGGCGGTGTTGCGGACGCTTGGCGGAGCGGATGCAGCGATGGGCTGGAAGGCCCACCAATTGCGGCCTGTTTCGATCGACATGCCTTTCAAGGCTGTGGTTGCTGAAGTGGCTGGTGTGGCGCTTCGAGGGTCTGGGGCACCGGCACTGATCCATTCTTCGAAGCTGTCAATTATGGCATCGGGGAGTTTGCCGCTGGGGGGCATTTGCAGGTGCGCATCGGTGAAGCGGAGTGCTGTGAGCAGGCGGCTCTCTTTGGGTTTGCTGCTTACGATGACAGGGCCGCTGATACCTCCGGCGGCAAGGCCTGCTTTGGTGTCGAGTACCAGGCCGCCCATCGGAGCTTTGAGCTTTGAAGAGTGACAGGCGTAGCATTTGGAGGCTAGAACGGGACGAATTTTAGATTCAAATAGCGTCTCGCCCGGTGCTTGCGCGAGCAGGGCCGAGCAGAACGAAATCGCGATGAACCAAGTGCGCAAAATAGTGTGGTTGCCTCTTCTGCTTCTAGAGTAGCTTTAATGCTGGTTGAGTGTGACCTTTGTCCGGTTAGTCAAGGATGGCGATGACTTCGTGGAGTTCGATTCGCGGGACTTCCACACGGATTCCGCCGGGGATCTTTTTCCAGATTGCTGCGGTATTGGCAGTGAGCAAAATGATCTCCTTTGGCTCGACTCCGTTTACGAGTGGCAGATCTACAGTGAAGGGGCCTACGGGGAAGAGTTCGCGGATGGGGCCTTTCATCATCATTGGGTTGGTCAGATTTACGAGATGAATGGTGCGCGAGTTTTTTTGACGCCAGTAGGAAATGTCGAGGATTCCGGCTCCTTTGATGCTGAGAGGGTTGGCTTTGGGTGCGGCCCACAGGATTGCGTTTCGCAGGAGCGCGAGATGATCGGTGCTTAGTATTTCCCAGAAGGTACGGTCAATGTCCATCGGGAAATACACTACGCGGCCTTTGCCGTGCTGCTTTGTGAAGACAGCCGGGATCTCAGTGTGTGGCGTTGTGGTGAAGACGCGTTCCATGGGGAGATCTGGGTAGGACGGGATCAGTGTGAGTAGGGGTTTGATGCCTGTATCTGACGCTTTGACGTGGACGCGGCAGACTGCGTTGATGGTGCGGGGCGTGTTTTCGAGGCCAATGGCCAGTGGGTTGGGCTTTAACTGGTGCTCGATTGTGAGGTATGAATTCTGCATGCGCTCATCGAGTTTGCCGTCGTAAGTACAGCCGAACAAGTGGGAGAGCCCGAAGTTGGGGCGCCGCTTGCCCCATTCGTCGTAGAGCGAGGTTTCATAGGTGGCAACGATGCTGCCGCCACGGGCGACGTAGGCTTCGAGCTGTTTGCACTGAGTATCCGACAGGGCTGCGATGTTAGGCAGAATGAGTAACTCGTAGCGATCGATGTGGGCAGCGTCGAGCAGGGCGTCGTGCACCATTTCGAAGGGAATTCGGCTTTCGATCAGGGTCTGATACATGCCGAGTTGCGGGTCTTCCACTTTTTGGCGGGCCTGTTCGCCGCCATAGTAGTGTGCGGTTTGTTGGGAATAAACGATGGCGACTTTGGCCAGATTCTCTTCGTTGCGGAGGTACTTTTCGTTTTTCCAGTGCCAGTCATAGATGTTTGCGACAACGGGCATCCAGCGTTTGTCGAGCGGTTTGGCGTTGAACTTGGTGAACCAGGGACGAAGGCCCTGAGCGATTCCGTCGTGAGCCCACATGCGGATTTCGGCGTCAGACTGTACAGAGTCTTTCCAGCGGTTGGGCTCTTCAACACCAACGCTGAAGATGCCGCCAATGGGCTTGTTGCCCATAGTGGAGCGATACTCTTTGCCGTTCTTGCCGTTGCCCCAGGGAGGCATGGTTCCACGGCGAGCCTGCTTGTCGGCGAAGAGGGTTTGTGAGAGATCGCCGACGGTTTTCATGTCGAGTTCGGAGAGTGCGCCGCCGCCGGAATTGGCAATGAAAGTTGCTTCCGGATTTACAGCGCGGATGGTCTGATCCCAGAGACGCCAGAGTTCGAAGAGACGCTTCTGATTCCACTCGATGTACTTGCGACGGGCAGGGTTGGCCGGATCGAGCGAGGTGGGGAGTTCGAAGCCGCTGAAGGATTTGAAGAGCTTGCTGCAGGATTCGCAATAACATTGACCGCTGCCATGCCAGCGGTTGGAGAAGACGCCGTCCACTTTGTACATGGTGACGATTTCGCGGGTGACCTGGGTCATGAAGTCGAAGTTATAGGGGCCGAGCGCGCAGGTGACGTAGAGGTCCGGGGCGGCCCAGTGTCTACGTGGCTTGCCGTCCGCGGTGCGGGCGACCCATTCGGGATGAGCTGCGAAGGCCTGTTCGGTGCAGGCGTGGGGATCTGTGCGGGCGATGACGTTCATGCCGAGCTTGCGGCAGCCGGCGGTGAAATCGCCGAAAGCATCGGTGTTGCCGAGGTACTTGCTGCGGTAGTGGAGTGGGATTTTGGTGGGATAGAAGGCGACGCAACCGCCGGCACTGAGGCAGGCGGCGTCGGCATGAATCTGTTTGAAGTAGGCAAGCCACAGGGCCAAATCGTAGTTACCGGGATCGTCTTCTGTGAAGGCGACCTGGGCCCAGCGCATGGGGCGATCAAACCAGGCGGGCGGGTTGGGCGATGCGGTTTGTGCGAAAGCGGAAGCGGGGACGGCGGCGAGTAGTTCGCGTCTGGTCATCACTTAAAATACCAAGACTGAGGATTGGTGCACGGCGATTTTTACGGTGCAGCAAAGATTGGGATAGGATAGCGATTATGATTACTCGTCGCGGCTGGCTTGGAGGCCTTTCGGTCATGTGCGCTCCTGGTGCACGGAAGAGTTCTGCGCTGATCATTGATGGCCAGAACAACCACGCCTGGGCCCAGACTACGCCTTTGTTGCAGCGTTATCTGGCAGAGACAGGGTTGTTTACGGTGAGCGTATCGACGACGCCTCCGAAGGGTGGAGACATGAAAGCCTATCGCCCGAAGTTATCGGCTTTTGATGTGGTGGTACTCAATTACAACGGCGAAGATTGGTCGAAGGAATTCGAGGGGGATTTTGAGAAGTTCGTGAGCTCCGGGAAGGGGCTGGTTGTCGTGCATGCGGCCGACAATGCGTTTCCGGACTGGGTGGCGTTTAACGAGATGATCGGGCTTGGCGGTTGGGGAAACCGGAACGAAAAGAGTGGACCCTATTTACGACTGCGGGAAGGGAAGTGGGTACCGGATACGCAGCCCGGGCGTGGAGGGAGCCACGGGACGCAGCATGCGTATGTTGTTAAGCTGCGGGACGTGAATCATCCCATCACGAAGGGGCTCCCGGCGGAGTGGCTGCATGCAAAGGATGAGCTGTATGACCGGCTGCGGGGGCCGGCAAAGAATGTTCAGATCCTGGCGTCGGCATTCTCCCCTTTGGAGATGAAGGGAAGTGGTGAAGAGGAGCCTCTGATTATGGTGCTGCCTTATGGCAAGGGACGGGTTTTCCATACCTGCCTCGGGCATGGAGTGGAGGCGATGCAGTCGGTTGATTTCATCGTGACTTATCAGCGCGGGACTGAATGGGTTTGTGCGGGGAAAGTAACTCAGAAGGTACCTGCAGATTTTCCCGGTAAGGATAAGGTAAACGTTCGGAGTTAGGGCGGCGGAGAAGATATCGCTTTGCGAAGTCGCGCGTCGAACCAGAAGGGGCCGAAGGGCAGGACGGCTGCCAGAATCGCCAAGCCAATCTCTCTGCCGGGCCAGCGGTGATTGCGGGCAGCGATGAGTGCCAATAACACATAGACCACGAAGAGGAGGCCGTGAGCGGGCCCTGCCCAGCGGACTGCGCGAGGATCTCCGGCGAGATACTTCAGCGGCATGGCGATGCCGAGCAGTAGCAGGAAGGAAGAGCCTTTCGTTTGAAGCGTGCATTAGCTGAGTGTGTAGCCGGGGTCGATGCCTTGCAATGCCAGTAGAATTTGCTGGATGTTGTAGGGATGGGTGTCGGCACCACTTAGACTGTGGCCGATGACGTCGAAGGCGTGGGCGACTCCCTGGTTGTCGTCAAGGTCCATATCAATCAAAAGCTGGCCGTCGCTGTTGGTGGCGAAAGTAAGTTGGAGGTTGGCCTGACGGTCGCGAGTTTTGAAGCTGCCATCTCTCTCGATGCGTCGCCAGGGTTTGTTGAAGCTGTGGCTGATGCCGCTAGCGGAGTGGAAGACTTCCCGGCTGTCGCGTACGAGATCGAGGAGGCCTTCTTTGACGTTGGCGATGAGACGGGCGGGGCGGACTTCGAGGATGCTCTCGATGTGGTCTGTGATGTTGGTGTCGTTGGCGAGGAGCGTGGCAGCGGCTTTGGCGTGCAGGTTGAGCAGGCCGGCTTTCTGGAGGTCTGTAAGGTCGGTCAGGGGAGTTATGAGTTTTTGATAGGCGGGATGGGTCTTTGCGGGGAATTTCGCTTTGGCGGTTTTGGCGTTGAGGAAGAAGGTTTCGGTGAATTCGGCACCGTCGCCGGGCTGGATGTTGACGAAGCGTTTTTTGGAATAGTAGCGGTCGATGTCCATGATGAAGTCGGCGGAGCCATTGGGGAACGCAGGCACGTCTGCCAGGAGGACAGGGTTGCCGTTGAGCTTGACTCCGAAGGCGGAATCGAGACTGCGAAGGCGGTGGTTGTAGAGGAGGAACTTTGCTTTGGCGCCTTTGATGCGCTCGCCATTCGCGCCGAGAGAGTCAATCAGTATCGATCCGGTGTTGGTGTCCATGCTGGACCTAGTTTAGCGGATGCGGCGGGTCTGACCATTCTAAGTGCCCTACTACGTGGTCAAGAATTAGAGTATTGTAAGAGCAATGGCAAACACCGAGCCCATTGATTTACTTTTACCCAAGCCACAAGATATGGGGAATGAAGCGGGTTCTGAGTCGAAGACTGAGGACTTTCTGGTTGTGGGGATCGGAGCTTCAGCGGGCGGGTTGGCGGCCTTTGAAGCGTTTTTTTCTGGAATGCCTACTGAGACGAATCCAGGAATGGCCTTTGTTTTGGTGCAGCATCTTGCCCCGGACCATTCCAGCATGCTGTGTGAGTTGATTCAGCGTTATACGCGGATGAAAGTGTTTGAGGTTGAGGACGGGATGAAGGTGCATCCGAACTGCGCCTACATCATTCCTCCAAACCGGGATATGGCGCTCTTAAATGGGTCGCTACATCTGCTGGAGCCGGCAAAGGTACGAGGGCTGCGTTTGCCGATCGATTTTTTCTTTCGCTCGCTCGCGGAGGATCAGCGTGAACACGCGATCTGTATCATCCTTTCCGGTACCGGCACTGACGGGACGCTGGGGCTGCGGGCGAT
>JANXLY010000429.1 GCA_025354885.1 Acidobacteriota bacterium
TACAGCTGCTCCGCCAGCAGCAAAGTCTGTCCCGCGCCGAGTTGGCGCGCCGTACTGGCTTGACCGAAGGCACCATCTCCCGCATCACCTCCAGCCTGCTCGAACGCCGTTTGGTGATGGAAGAAGGAGCAGAAAACTCAACCGGCGGACGCCCTGGAATTCGCCTGCGCCTCGATGGACGGAACCTGCTTTCTATGGGAGTCGAAATTCTGAATTGGGAAACCCGCATTGCCGTAGGCACCATGGGCGGTCAGATTGTAGAAAACCTGCACTTCCGCACTCCAGCAACTCCAGAGGAAACTCTCGATCTCATTGCAAATCAGTTTGAACTCAACCGCAAAAAAGTACACCCCGCAACACTTCACGGAATCGGAATTACGACCAGAGGCCTCGTAAATAGCGAGACCGGCGTCATCGAAGTTGGCAATGCTCCCGGATGGATGAACGTCAACGCCCGCAAGGAACTCGAACGTCGCCTCAAGACTTCGGTCTATCTCGAAAACGATGTGCGGGCCGCTGCCTTGTCCGAATATAACCATGGCGGCACTGATACTCAAGGCAGCCACTGCCTTTTGTTCGTAAAAGTTGGTGAGGGAGTCGGCACCGGCATTGTCCTCGACGGTCGTTTGCACCGAGGGCCACATCTGGCCGCTGGCGAAATTGGGCAGATGGTCGTTGCCGATCCTCCAAAACCTGATTCACAAACCCATGACAATCCAGGCTGCGTCGAAGCTCTCGCCTCAAACCCTGCGATATGCGAACGTGATCGCCGCAATGCAGGAAAACGCCGCCGCGCCGCCAGTGGTGACAGCACGGCTCAGGTAAAGCGCATCTGTCATCTGGCCATGGAGGGCGACACCGCAGCGCTCCAAACCATTCGCGAAACGAGCCGCTATTTGGGCCGCGCCATCGCCAACGTTGTCTGGCTCCTCGATGCCGATGTCGTTGTCATCGATGGTGCCCTCACTGATGCCTGGCCCATCGTTTCCGCTGCCATTCGCAGTCAGTTTCCAGGCGCTGAATTTCCGAATTTCCGCAACCTCATTTTGCGGCCTTCTACTCTCGCCGGCCAGGCTACCATGATGGCCGCCGTTGGCCTTCCCTTCACCGAACTCTTCTCCACCGGAGAATTGCTCGCCACCCGATAGGACTTTTTCCATGACAAAAGATACTCGCAGAGACTTCGTAAAAAACAGCGTAGGCTTGACCCTGCTAAGCCAAACTGCTCGCGGTGCAAATGATCGAATCTCCCTTGCCGTCATCGGCACCGGCACCATGGGCTCCGCCAATCTCGACGCCGCATCCGATCAGAAAGGGGTTGCCATCGCAGCCCTGTGCGATGTCTTTCAACCCAACCTCGAACGCGCCATGGCCCAAGCCGTTCGCAAAGGCCACCAGCCAAAACAGGTCAAAGACTTTCGCGAGATTCTCGCCGATCGCTCCATCGACGCTGTTTGCATTTCCACCCCAGATCACTGGCATCCTTACATTGCCATCGAGGCATGCAAAGCCGGCAAGGATGTCTACGTCGAAAAACCTACCGGTGTCGCCGTCAACGAAGGCTTCCTGATGGTGAATGCCGCAAGAAAATATAAACGTATCGTACAGGCTGGAACCTGGCAGCGTTCTGGTGCTCATTTTCAAAAAGCACGCGACATCATTCAAAGCGGAGAACTCGGCAACATCGCCACCTGCCGCACCTGGATCTATAACAATTCACCCAGCGCAGGCATTGGCGCTCCGGCCAACTCCGCACCACCTCCAGGACTCGATTGGGACCTCTGGCTCGGCCCAGCTGGCACTCGCACATTCAACCCCAATCGCTTCGGCGTCTATCCCAAAGCCTATTCCTATTTCCGCTTTTTCTGGGATTACGCAGGCGGTCAACTCACCGACTCCGGCGTTCACATGATCGACATTGTCCATATGGCCTTCAAGGAAGCAATGCCCCAATCCATCGCGGCTATGGGCGGAAAATATTGGTTTACCGACGACACAGAAACTCCAGATACGATGCAGGTAAATTTCGGATATCCCGGCGCTCTCGTCACTTGGGAACACCGCTCTCACAACACAGAAAATGCCAAAGCCCGGCTGATGGGCGCCACTTTTTACGGATCAAATGCAACTCTTTACGTGGATAGAAATGAATTGCGCGTCACTCCCGAAAAATCATCCAGCGTCAAACCATTCGAGATGAAGCGTCAGAGCGATCCGCATCCATTGCACTGGGCAAATTTCGTCGATTGTGTTCGCACACGCAACCGCCCGAACAGCGACATCGAAACCTGCGCCAGATCTTCGGCTGCCTGCATCCTCGGCAACCTCTCCTTGCAATTAAAAATGCGCCTCGACTGGGATGAAGCAAAGCAGACCACAGTGCAGGAACAGGCCCGGCCCTACCTGCAGCGTGAGTACCGCGCACCCTGGAAATTGGAAGTGTGACGCTGCGCCCTCACTCAGAACGAATCGCTACAGACAAATTGCGCGTCAGGCCCGTTGTCCTGATACGGTAAGCCGCAATATTGTTGCGAAAGTCCGACCGCGACAACACCTTCTCATGCCTCTGTTCGCCGGCATCATTCTTGTACCGGTAAGTCACAATGAGTCGACCGCCACTTGCCAATTCCGCAGCCTCACGCAGCTTCACCTGAATCAGGTTGTCGCCCTCAAACAATCGCGGCAGTGTCATGATGCCATTCTCGAAATGCAGCGTGAGCGCGATCTTGCCTGTACCTCGAATCTGGATGCGGTAAACCCCATGTACTCCGCTACTGCGGTCCAGTTCAATTTGGCCAGACCTCGGAACCATGCTGCGCCAGGCAGACCATTCATCAGCTTGCCCTGCATCCCGGGGCTTCGCCTTCAGCACTCGCAATTCAATCGGCTTCTGGCTCCCCAGTGATCCATCCACCAGAACATAGGGGCTGTAGAAATCAAACATGCGCCCGCCATTCAAGTCCGCCTCAGTTGTAATTCGCCCCCAACTCTGTCCAATACTTCGGTCTCCACTCACCTGCTTGTTGTAGCCTTCATTCGCAGGAACAAGCTCCAACTCGTTCCGGGCATAAGCGTAATTCGGATCATGCTTTGGCCAGTTGCCATCCAGCATCTTTTCCGATACACGATAAAAACGCCCGGCAGGTAGAAACGCTTCCTCATGCCGCGTATGCTCCCCAGCGGGAACATAGAACTTACGCGCCGTGTTGTCCCAAAACCGCTCGATGGTCGTGCGTGGAGGCAAATCAAAATCCATATCGTGATAGCGCGTTCCAACCTGGTACTGCCTGTTCCCGAATACGCTCTCGGCAGGCTTGCCAGCCGCTACCCACTCTTCCTCATCACGAAAAAATACCGGCTTCAATAACAGCGCCCGCGCCCACTCAAGGCCGACAAATTCAAAGAATGGCTGGCTGCGATTCTTGTAGCCACGATTAGCAAGGATCCTCGCATCATCGCCAACTTGTGCCCAGTCAAGAATAGGAGCATCAGGCGCATCCCGCTCGATCAAATAGTACCCATAACGAGGATCAAAGGCACCCCAACGCCCGTCGAGGCGCAGTCGAAACATCGTATGATATCCCCCATTGTCATGCATCACACAGACGCGTTCTGCAGCATCACGATCCTGCTTGAATTGCGCCCAGGCTGCTTCCGCAATCCGGCTGGTCGTATCGCAATAACCCCACCCATATACGAAGAGGTTTTTGTGTGCATCCATCACGGATTTCTCATGTCCCAACTCGCCTTCAAACGCCTGGATCATTCCTCCTGTTGCCATGCGCGAAAACAACCGCAGCCATCTGAAAAATGCCTTCGCCTGCGCCGTTTCCGTTGCCCCGTTCAACCCTTCAATTCGCATGACATCCTGCGTCCAGGATTTGAGATCTGTGCATTGCGGCCAACGCTCATTCACAACCAGCGGACCACGAACAGTCCCCGGCTCAGTAGCACAAAGCACTGCAGCCACCAAAATTAATGCGAGCTTTCTTGCCATTGACAAGAAATGAGTTTATCATTCTGCCCAACTCAATGCCAGAATGAACATGCCATGTGGAAGCTCCTCCTTCTCGCCGCAATCACTCTCGCTGCCCCCCCGCAGCACCAATTTGTCGACCGCACTCATGCCTCCGCCCTCTTCGGCGAACTCCGCAACTACCGCATTTTTCTTCCTGCCGATTACGCCACAGTCCGCGAGCGAAGCTATCCCGTCATCTACTATTTCCACGGCCATAGTGACCGCTACACGCTCGAAAAATACGACGATGGCAAAGACACTGTCCCAAAGATCGAACGCTTCGTGGCAACACATGCGGCGATAGTTGTGGCTGTCGATGGATATGTCGCCCGCAACTACACAGGCTTCTATGGCGGCACACCCTGGGACATCGGCGAAGAGGGCGGCCGTATGGATTTCGGGCTCTATTTCAAAGAATTTGTCGCACATGTTGACTCCACCTACCGCACAAAAAAAACGCGCCGCTCGCGCGCAACTTCCGGTCTGAGCATGGGCGGATTCATGAGCTTCTACTTGAGCGCCCGCTTTCCAGATCTCATAGGTAGCGCTTCCGCCTTCAACCCCGGGCCGGAGTTCTACACCGGAGAGCCTGGAGCCAGAATCCTCTGGCGCCCCAAAGATCATGTCAGTGCCCATTCTGCAACCAGACTCCGCCTCGTCCGCGCCAGCGGCGATTACATCAGTCAGTACCATGAAGAAACCAGAGATGCTTACGCAAGCGCCGCTCAGGTAGATTTCGAATACCGCCTCGACGAGTACCACCGCCACTGGGCCACTTCCATTGGTGAGACTTTCGAGTTTCACATGCAGGCCTTCGCAGAACCCATGCTCGACACCGTACCCTCCCGCTGGTCTTACGACTGCGCCATGCGCGATTGTCAGGTCTGGGGCTACAGCCTGAAGACTGCTACCACAATGCCGGGCTACGTCTATCTGGAAGACATCAGCCGCAACAGCCTTCGCGTCTTCACGCGCCGCTGGGCACCAGACGGCCCTCCACTCACCAACCAATCCATCACCCTCACAACTGCGCCTCTCTATCAACCAAACGCCATCTACGAGATCCGAGACATCAACACTGTCACAAGCAAGCTTCGCGCAGACACCACAGGCCGACTCACTTTCCACCTCAACGGCGCATTCCATCAAATCAGCATTGAGGGCCCGGGCCTCGAATCTCCTCCAGGCCCCGTCCTGCTCCCCCTGGCATCGCTCCGCTTCTTGCCTGATCTAACGCATTCACTACCCATCCGCATCTACAACCCAGGCTCAAAGCCGATCGAATCCATTCAAATCAAGCTCAGCAGTGAATACCCCAACCTGCGAATCGAATCCGGATCCTTCACAATCCCTCGCATCGAACCCGGCAGCATCGCTCAAGTGATTCTGCGGGCTAGCTTCACTGCAAGCGACGGCGAATTCCAGCGAATCCGCCTCAATGCAGACTACTCTTCTCCGTCAGGCAAAGGCACACAACACTTCGATGTTCATGTGGCACCTGCCAACACAACTTCGCCGTGGCAAATGGAAATTCTCGATGGGCGAACAATTACTCTTCCCGTATTCCGCCAAAAAGGAAATCAAGGCGGTGGATCATCGTTGCAGCGGACCATCACCGAAGGCCGCGGCAATGGCAACGGAATCCTGGAACCCGGAGAGCAGGCAACCATCTGGATCCGGCTGCATCAGGGTCTCGATCCGTTTGATAAAGAAAACTGGTATCGCACGAAAATCTATTCGTCTTCCGAATGGCTCCACGAAGTCGCAGATATTGCAGAGCAGAAGCAACTCGAATGGACAGGAGCAAAAGAACGCACCAGCCTCATCGAACTAGACCAGGCTGCACCTGCCGGAACGCAAATTCCGGTTTTGCTCGACAACGAATCCTGGAGTTATCAATTCACGCCCGATATGCGATTCGGCAAAGAGTTGTTGTATCAGGCCTTCCAGAGACACAGGCACCACGTACACAATCACACACTGCCCGTCGCCATGTGATACGGTCTCATACCATGACGGCAATGCAATTCCTGGCAATGGCAACGGTGTTCAGCCAACAACCTGCAGTAAAGCTTCCTGCTGCACCCAAACTCGACTACACCTTCTTCAAAGACCGCGTACAGCCCATCCTGCTCAAGAAGCGCCAGGGCCATGCCCGCTGCGTCACCTGTCATGAGCACGGCAGTCCGCCACTACAACCTCTCTCCCTGGGAGCTTCCACTTGGACCGAGGAACAATCGCGCAAGAACTTCGACATCTGGAAGCAGTTCGTCATCCCGGGTAATCCCGCAAAAAGTCAATTGCTACGTCATCCGCTGGCCTTTGAAGCCGGCGGAGACCACTTCCATGCAGGTGGAAAACACTGGCAGTCGCAAGACGATCCCGAATATCAAACGCTGACAGAATGGGTGCGCGGCACTGCCTCTCCAACCTCCACCAATTCGATCCGCGTGCTGCAATCCAACGCCGCCGGAGACGACATTCACCTCATCGACCCCAACACAAATCAGGTAGTCGGCAAAATCGAAGGCATCGAAGTGCCACACGGCCTGGTGATCTCTCCCGACGGCAGGCGCGTCTACGTCACCAACGAGTCGATGGTCACTCTCGACGTCGTCGATTCCAAAACGCTCAAGGTCTTCAAACAGATCAAGCTCAGCGGCCGCCCTAACAATGTCGCGGTCAAGAACGATGGCTCGCAAGTCTATGTCGGCATCCGCGAAGGAAGCGGTGCGGTGGACGTCATCGATACCACCTCTCTGACCAACGTGAAACGAATCCCCGTCAAAGGCCCGATTCACAATGTCTACGTAACGCCCGACGGCAAATTTGCCGTCGCAGGTTCGATTCAGGAAAGCACCATCAGCGTCATCGACTGCGCCACCAACACTCTCTCTTGGACTCTCACCCTCAGCTCCGGCATTCGGCCAATGGTCTTCATCCCCAATTCCGACAGCTCCACAAAGTACATCATCACGCAGCTATCTGACTTTCACGGGTTCGCCGTAGTCGATTTCGCAGCGCGCAAAGAAATTCTGCGCATCACCCTGCCCGACCCGAAAGGA
Organism: Acidobacteriota bacterium; assembly: GCA_025354885.1. GTDB lineage: Bacteria > Acidobacteriota > Terriglobia > Bryobacterales > Bryobacteraceae > Bryobacter. Next base: position 7,084 of record JANXLY010000429.1, read on the forward strand.
CAGGAAAAAGAAACTCAGGGCATCCAGGGCTCGCCTTCACACGGTTTGGCAATCACTCCTGACGGCAAAATATTGTGGGCAACCAGTAAATGGTATGGATATGTCGCCGCTTACTCGCTCCCTGATTACAAGTTACTCGAAGTAGTGCCTGTCGGATCACACCCCGAGTGGCTCACGATTCCGCCCGACGGCAAGAACCTCTACGTCGCCATCGCTGGACATGATGCGGTAGTCGTGGTGGACAACAAAACGCTAAAGGTCGTCAAGACGATTCCAGTCGGTTCCGTGCCTAAGCGAAATACAAGCGGAATGCTCCTCACGCAATAGCGCAAGCCTGCGGTCGAAAATGGATTATCGGTGCTATGATTTTTGATTCGTAGTGCTCACCAAAACTGCTTTCATCCTCTTGGCCCTCACCAGCCTCGCGTCCGCTCAAGATCACAGCTTTACGCCAGTTGACATTGAGGAGGGCCGCAGAATTTATCGTTCGGACTGTACCGGCTGCCACGGCGGCGAAGGCGCTTCCGTCGCTGGAATTGACCTCGTTCGTGCCAAATACAGATTGGCAACAAGCGACGAAGACCTCGTGAAGACCATCCTCAATGGTGTGCCCGGCACCGGTATGCCGGCTTCTGTGATGCCACATTCCAGAGCCCCAATGATCCTGGCCTACCTTCGCTCACTGCGCGACGCCAAGGGGCAGAAGTCCATCGCAGCGCCATCAGGCGATCCGGCTAGAGGAAAGCTGCTGTTTGAAAGCAGAATCGGTTGCGCCGGCTGCCATCGAATCAGGAATGAGGGAGGCCGTTCGGGTCCGGATCTGAGTGACATAGGGCACCTGTTGAATCCCATGGAAATTGAGACTGAGATATTGGACCCTGATGCGCAATACCCTTTTGGTTCGCGGCCCGTTCGCGTCGTGCTTAAGGGCGGCTCGGCCTTAACTGGATTGTTGTTGAATCAGGATACTTACAGCGTGCAGTTGGTCGATCAGGAGGGGTCCCTCCGTTCCCTGCAACGCAGCGAACTGAATCGAGTGCAATCAGCACCTTCGTGGATGCCCTCTTATCGCGGGAAAGTGGATGCGCAGGAATTGGCGGATCTCATCGCCTACCTCAGAAGGCAAAAAGGTACGCAATGAAATCGAAATTGTCTTTACTCTTCCTCAGTGCTGGTATCTGTGCCTCACAGGTCACTTGGGAGCGACTCCAGAATCCACAAAAAGAGCCGCAGAATTGGCTCACCCACTCAGGCTCTACCTTGAGCCAGCGCCACAGCGAACTCAAGGCGATTCATCCGGGCAACGTAAAGGAACTGGAACTGAAGTGGGTCTTCCAGGCAGCATCCTTCGAGAAATTTGAAGCCACCCCTCTCGTGGTGGATGGAATTCTCTATACGGTCCAGGCCCCAAACGATATCGTCGCCCTCGATGCGACGACGGGGCGTATTTTCTGGACCTACAACTACCAGCCCTCAAAACAGACCCGCGTCTGCTGCGGCAGAGTGAATCGGGGCTTGGCGATTTTGGGCGAAACATTGTTCATGGGCACGATCGATGGGCACCTGATCGCGGTGGGAGCCAAGACAGGCAAACCGATCTGGAACATTGCTGTAGCAAGTCCAGAAACCGGCTACTCATTGACCCATGCTCCACTGATTGTGAAGGACAAAGTGATTGTAGGTGTGGCTGGAGGCGAGTATGGAATCCGTGGTTACATCGCAGCCTATGATGCGAATACCGGCAAGCCAGCTTGGCGCTTCAACACCATTCCCGGACCGGGTGAACCGGGCAATGAAACCTGGGCCGGTGATTCCTGGAAGACAGGCGGCGGGTCCATCTGGGTGACTGGCTCCTACGACGCCGAAACAAATTTGACGCTTTGGGGCGTCGGAAATCCGGGCCCCGATTGGAACGGCGATGAGCGTGCCGGAGACAACCTCTATTCAGATTGCGTAATTGCGCTGGATGCCGATACGGGAAAGCTGAAGTGGCACTACCAGTTCACTCCACATGATGAACTTGACTACGATGCGGTGCAGGTTCCGGTTCTCGGTGATATCCAGATCCAGGGGCGCACCCGCAAGGTGTTGATGTGGGCCAACCGCAATGGGCTCTACTACGTGATCGACCGAAAGACCGGTGAATTTCTCACAGGGAAACCCTTCACCAAGGTCACTTGGATGAATGGCTTTGACGCAAAGGGGCGGCCTCATAAAGTTCCCGGTGCCACACCAACGCGCGAGGGCACAGTCATCTACCCCGGAGTTCAAGGCGGCACCAATTGGTACTCGCCCTCGTTCAGCCCGAAGACGGGCCTCTTCTACATCCCCGCCTGGGATAACACCTTCTCCAATTTTGTAAAGACCCAGAACACTTACACACAGGGTCAGAGATTTGTCGGTGGCTATCCGCTCTCAAGCTTCGGACTCAGTCGAGGCACGCAAGCGAACACTCGCAAGCCGGAAGAAGGCCACGGCGCAGTAATGGCGGTGGATGCCGCGACAGGCGAAAAGAAGTGGCAAGTGGACTTCATCGACGTAACCGATTCCGGCATCTTGACCACGACAACGGATCTGCTTTTCGTCGGCAATCGTGAGGAACATTTTTACGCAATCCATGCTCGAACCGGAGAAGTCCTGTGGCGAACTTCGCTCGGCGGCGCAATCGCCAACGGACCAATGACCTATGCCGTCAATGGACAGCAATATGTAGCGGTGGCCGCTGGAAACGGACTCTTCGTATTCGGACTACGGCACTAACGATGGCGTCACGCCCAGTAAGTCTCACCCGCCACCAGATTCTTCTTCAGGAAATCCGGATTAATTTCGAGGCCCAGCCCCACGCCTTCCGGCAACTTCAACCTGCTCTGCTTCACCTCGGGAGGCGCGCCAGCCGCCATCCCTTCAATGTAGTGATTCGGCCTGCCCAGCGCACTCTCCGACCGGTAGAAGTTCTGGATCGATGCGCCGAAATGCGCGTTGGCATAACAAAGAACCAGTGAGCCGACATTATGCAGCGCCACCGGAACGCGGCTCAACGCGGCATAGTCCGCAATCTTTTTCGCCCCGGTGAAGCCTCCACAAAAGGCAAGGTCCGGATGAATGATGTCCGCCACCTGATGATCGATGAAGGGCTTAAAGCCCTGCACCATTTCGAGCTTTTCACCCGTAAGAATCGTCAGACGCGTGGAGCGCTTCAGCGCCAGCCAGCCATCGGAATACGCCGGATTCAGCGGATCCTCGTAAAAGAGAGGGTTCATCGGTTCCACCGCTCGCGCCACGGCCACGGCGCTCGGCAAGTCCAGTTCGTTATGGCAGTGCACCGCGATCTCGATATCGTCTCCCAGCGCCTCGCGCGCATTTTGATACGCCTGCCCCACTCGACGCACCTGTGCTCCGTCCAGGGTGCTGTTGATATAGCGGCCCATTTGCACGCCGATCATCGGATGGATGTCGCACTTGAACGTCGTGAAGCCTTCCGGCATAGACTTCACCCGGTCCGCAAAAGCCTTGCAAGACCCTTTATCCAACATATTCAAACCCACCCCATGCGAATACAGTTGGATCGAATCTCGAAACGGCCCTCCCAGCAAACTGCACACCGGCTGACCCGTGATCTTCCCCGCCAGGTCCCACAACGCCATGTCGATGCCGCTAATGGTGGGGATATTGGCCATATAGGTGTGCATCAGCGTGGTGAGGTTATGAAAATGCACCTCAATCGCCAGCGGGTCCTTGCCGATCAGATGCGCCTTCATCGTCTCGATACGAGCCCGCGCCATCGGCCCCGTCACACCGGCTTCGCCATAGCCCACCAGCCCGGCGTCGGTATCAACGCGAATCAGGCAGTTGCCGGCAATGCCGCCGATTTGCAAGGCTTTGATGCCCGTGATCTTTACCTTATTAGCCAGCGGCGCGGCGAAGGCGCGTAGCCGTGAAAAAACAGTCCCCACTGGCAGCGCCACAGCCAAACGCATCAAGTTCCGACGAGTCATTCTCATTCTCCGTTTCGGTGCCAGTCTATCATTGCTCGCGATGGGCACAGCTGTGTAAGAAAAACCTCGGCGGGCGGCTCGGTAGCGATGCCCAACATCGCCCACCTGGTCGGCTCAGCGCTTTGATTGGCCAAGGGCAACGCCTCGAAAACAGCCCAAACTTGAATAACAGGACCTAACCGGCGCATACTATCGCAGCAAGCAAAAAACATATTTTGAGGCGGTTTCCCCGCCGTTCACGCGTTTATATACAAAACGTGAAAATATTCATCTTCGACGGCACCGGCCCTTACAGCGACGAACAGTACGGTCAGGATTTTTGCAACTCCTATTGCAGTCAAATCGCTCGGCGCAAGCCCAGTTCCTTAGAAGCCCAATACTACCCAGGGCCCGGAACCATTGGCTGTACCACCTACTTCATTGCCTGCAAAGGTTTTGACGACGTGGTTGCATACCACCGTTCCAATCCTAGAGAGAAAATCTTCCTTCTCGGATACAGTCGTGGTGGGGTAGTCGCCATGGACATTGCCAAGTGGTGCAAAACCGAATACAAAGAATACAAAATATTGAACATGCCCACCAAGGAACACCCAATGCAGTATCCGGGCGCCATCGAAACAGTCGTTCCCATCCCAATCCAGGGCCTGTTCCTGCTCGATCCTGTCGACAAGGATCCCACCATGGACGGCAACGGAGTCGAGTCCAACGTCAAGAATTGTTATGTCATGTACCGCGACAAAACGATCATTGAATACGATCCGCCTATCAATCCCTCAGACTGGGATTCCTATCTCGATCAAGGCTTGGTCGTAGGTGCCGGAAGGCTCGACCCGGATCGCTACGCCCGCAAATTCATGTACAACGCCATAGTCACTCCAGTTAAGGGCAATAATGTTACGAAATACAGCTACGGCTTTGCGGACGGCAGCAAAGGAGTCCGCACCGGCACCATCTTCGGCGCATCTCACGGCGCCATCGGCGGTCTCCCTTGGATTGAGCGCCGAGCCGATGAACAGGCCACCGCCGAAGCCGCCAAAACGCTAAACTCCTGGCTTACCGCCGAAGGCATAAACTTCAAAGTTTGGGACAATTCGTATACCCCCGCAAAAAAGCACCGGTTCAAGGAAGTCACCAATAAAGAAATCCAGGTCTATCAAAAAAACCTCCATGCAAGATATATCAGGGAGGTCAAGCAGATGGATGCACAAATGCTCCACATCAAACTTTAACGGCTGGCGAGTGGTTGTTAGTTGCCTCGTCAAATGGCTCCGTCCCATCTATTTCCCGGGATCTTGACCATACCAGAAGATTTGCTTTGCGCTGGCAACTATGTGGAACACTTTGATAACCCGTGCCGAAAAGGGATGGCAGTACCCCAAGGTTGAGACGGGAAACGGCCTCTTCGTATTCAGCCTACTGCACCAAGGCCGAAACGAGAGATCCAGAAAGTGTTAATTGGTCGGGCCGGCGAGATTCGAACTCGCGACCTCTTGCACCCCAAGCAAGCGCGCTACCAGGCTGCGCTACGGCCCGAACAAACAACTTCACAAGTATACCCTACTTCCCTGCAGCAACCGCCAATTTCCGCACCAGCTCAATAGTCGGCTTCGGTGCTTCAAACTCTGCCTCCTCCAGCGGAGTCCGCCCAAAGCGGTCCTTCACTGTCAGATCCGCACCATGCGCCACCAGGTATTCGATTGTCTCATTCTGGCCAAAACGAATCGCCGCATGCAGCGCCCCTCCATCCCCCTTCCGGGCCGCATTCACATCCGCACCAGCCTCAACCAAAAACTTCACCGGCTCAAGCTTCCGGCTAAAAGTAGCCATCTGCAATGCCCCCACCCCATCCGGATTCGTCTCCTTCACATCAGACCCAAGAGCCAAAAGCGTCTTCATCATTTCGATATTGCCGGTCTGTGCCGCACTCAAAAACGGTGTCAGCCCCCCAATACGAAAAAAGCTGGCCCGCCCCGCCGCAACTCCAGTTCGAGCCTTCAAATCCGCCCCCCGTCTCACAAGCTCTTTCGCCAGCGCCACCTTGCCCTGCGTCACTGCTTCATGCAGCGGCATCGCGCCAGTCTTGTCTTTCGCATTCACGTCCACCCCGTAATCAAGCATCAGCATCGCCACCCCTTCATGCCCGCGACTCAAGGCAACCATGAACGGCGAAGCCCCATCGGGCGAAACAAATTTCGTGTCGGCCTTGGCCTCAATCAACAACTTCATCGAATCCACATTCCCGCTCTGTGCCGCAAACAAAAGCGCACTATAGCCCTTCTTCGAAATCGCATTCACGGGCGCACCCCTCTCCACCAGCAACTTCACAACTTCCGACTTGCCTTCCACCGCAGCCCACATCAATGCAGTCTGTCCCGAACGCGCTTCCATCACATCCACCTTCGCCCCTGCCGCAACCATCAGCTTCACAAGCTCGACGTTCTTCGACGTCACCGCCCCCATCAACGGAGTCTCGCCATTCCATCGTGCCCGGTTCGGATCTGCCTTCGCTTCCAGTAGCAATTTCGCAATCCCAAGATTCCCCAGTCCACACGCAATCCCCAGCGGCGTCTCGCCATTTTCATCTGCCGCGTTTACATTGGCACCTGACGACACTAGCGCCCCGCTGATCTCAGAATCCTCACGACTCACCGACCAAGCCAGAGCAGTCGATCCATCCGGACGCGCCTCGTTCACTTTCGCTCCCGCCTTGAGCAAAGCCAGCACCTTCTTCTGATCCCCTTTTTGCACAGCCTCGATCAAACGTAAATCTGCCACAGCAGCGTTCAGCGCCACCGCGCAAACAAAAAGGACAAGTATCCGCATATCAAAGAGGATAGAATAAAAGGAACGAGTTACCAACCTTGCGCCGCGCATTAACCCTTCTGATCCTCACAAGCTGCGCCTTCGCGCAAACCCCTGCCGTCGATGCGACGCAGAAAACCCTCAATCGCTCCTGCTTTGGCTGCCACAACGAAAAACTGAAATCCGGTAACCTCTCCATCGAGGGTCTGAAGTCCAGCGAAATGGCCGCCGCAACCCCCGAATGGGAAAAGATCCTTCGCAAAGTCCGCAGTGGCGAAATGCCTCCCATCAATGGCCCCAAGCTAACGGACGAGTCGCGCACCGCACTCCTCTCTCACGTCGAAAAAGAACTCGACCACAACTTCATCGTCAAGCCCGATCCCGGAACTCCCTCCATCCACCGCCTCAATCGCGTCGAATATTCCAACTCCATTCGCGACATCCTTGCCCTCGACCTCGACCACTCCGCCAGTCTTCCCACAGACGACTCCGGCTTCGGCTTCGACAACATCGGCTCTGTCCTCAGCACTTCCCCGATGCTGCTCGAAAAATACCTCAGCACTGCCCGCCGTGTCGCCCGCCTCGCCGTTGGAACGGTCAAAGCTGCCCCCGCAATCGAACGCTACACTCCTCGTTCCCGCGAAGCGCTCTCCTCAGACAGCCTCCCGCTCAGCGTCCGCAACGGTCTCGCCATCAGCCGCTACTTCCCTCTCGACGCCGAATATTCAATCCTCATCCGCATCCGTGGCACTCCCGATCCACTGCTCCCCGTCTCTCAACTCGACGTTCGTGTCGACGGAGTGAGAACCAAACTTCTCGACGCCAATGTCGATCCTGCCGAAGAGAATCAGGTCACGCGCAATTTTGAGTTCCGCCTTCCAGTTAAAGCCGGCATGCACGCAATCGGGGCCGGCCTCCTCGTAGAATCCCCCAAGTCCGAAGCAGGCGTCGCTCAGGCGCGCAGAGGCAACGGGCCTCCGCCCAGCTTCGGCGTCAGCGTCGAATACATCACCATCGGCGGTCCCTTCAATCCTCAGGGTCCCGGAGAAACTCCCAGCCGCAAGCGCATCTTCGCCTGCCGTCCTCTCCCCAATCAACCGGAAGAAATCTGCGCCCGTCAGATCCTCACCCCCATCGCCCGCCGCGCCTATCGCCGCCCTGCTCTCCCCACAGAAATCGATCCGCTCCTTAAGTTCTTTGCCTCAGGCCGCAAAGACGGCAACAGCTTTGATGCAGGCATCGAAAACGCTCTCCGCGCCATCCTCGTCTCACCCAACTTCCTCTTCCGTGTGGAAAAAACTCCGGCTGGCATGGCCCCAGGCACAAACTACAAAGTCTCCGATCTCGAACTCGCCTCGCGCCTTTCATTCTTCCTCTGGTCCAGCATCCCCGACGACGAGCTTCTGCGCCTCGCCGCGAATCGTCAACTGCGTCCCGTCCTCGCTCAGCAGGTCAAGCGCATGCTCACCGACCGCAAGGCCTCAGCTCTCGTAGAAAACTTCGCTGGCCAATGGCTGCAACTCCGCAACATCGCTTCCTGGCGTCCAGACCCCGACAAGTTTCCGCAATTTGACGAATCCCTGCGCAGCGGTTTTCAGAAAGAAACTGAACTCTTTTTTTCCTACATCATCGAGCAGGATCGCAGCGTCCTAGATCTGATCAACGCCGACTACACATTCCTCAACGATCGCCTCGCCAAACACTACGCCATCGAAAACGTACGCGGTTCCTACTTCCGCCGCGTCGCCGTCAATCCTGCCGAACGCGGTGGCATCTTGAGCCAGGGTGGCATCCTCACGGTTACCTCGTATCCAACACGAACCTCGCCCGTCCTGCGCGGCAAGTGGGTCCTCGAAAACGTACTCGGTTCCCCGCCCCCGCCGCCTCCTCCCGATATTCCTGACCTTGCCGCCAAAGCCGCCACATCACCCAAAGACCTCCGCGCCGCACTCGAAGAACACCGCGCCAAAGCAGCCTGCGCTTCCTGTCACTCGCGTCTCGACCCTCTCGGCTTCTCGCTCGAAAATTATGACGCCATCGGCAAATTCCGAAAGACCGAAGGCGGCCTTCCCATCGATTCCACCGGCGCACTTCCCAACGGAAAAATTCTCGCCGGCTCGGCCGGACTCAAAGAAGTTCTCATGTCCCGCCAGGATGAATTTGTCGACTGTTTCACTGAGAAGTTATTGACCTACGCGCTCGGTCGCGGCCTCGAAGCCACAGACCAGCCCACCGTCCGCCAAATCCGCCGCGAAGCGGCCAAAAATGACTACCGCTTTTCCGTAGTGGCAAACGCCATCGTGAATAGCGTACCCTTTCAATTGAGGAGAAGCCCGGAAAAATGATCATCACAAAGAAGTCTTTAGCACGCCGTACTTTCTTGCGCGGCATCGGTGCATCCCTTGCCCTGCCCGTCTTTGACGCGATGACTCCGGCCTTCGCCGCCCCCGCAATCACTGGCGCAACTCCGCCCGTACGCATGGCCTTCCTCTATGTGCCAAACGGCATCATCATGAAGGATTGGACTCCCGCCACTGAAGGCAAGGACTTCGCCTTCAGCCGCACGCTCAAGTCCCTCGAACCCTATCGTGAACACATCAATGTCCTTAGCGGCCTCGACCACCGCAACGGCGATTCCCTCGGTGACGGTGCCGGCGATCACGCCCGCGCCGGGGCCACCTGGCTCACCGGAGTTCACCCAAAAAAAACCGAAGGCATCAGCATTCAGGCCGGAACTTCTCTCGATCAGATCGCTGCCAAAGAGCTCGGCTCCCGTACTATGGTCCCTTCTCTCGAACTGGGTCTCGACGAAAACCGCATGGTCGGCGGTTGCGATTCCGGTTACAGTTGCGCCTACAGCAATACGCTTTGCTGGAGCTCCCCCACCACGCCGCTACCGCTCGAAACCAACCCCCGCTCCGTCTTCGAACGGCTCTTTGGCGATGGCGACACAACAGACCCTGCAGCCCGTGCCATCCTCGCCCGTCAAAACCGCAGCATCCTCGATTTCGTTAGCGAAGACGCAACCCGTCTCGGCAAAACCCTAGGCACCGAAGACCGTCACAAACTCACTGAATACCTCGACTCCATTCGTGAAATCGAGCGCCGCATCCAGAAGGCAGAAGCCCGCAACTCCACCGGCGCTCCCATCCCTTCGATCGAACAGCCCGCCGGCGTCCCCCCAACGTTTGAAGAACACATCAAGCTCATGTTTGATCTGATGACCATCGCCTTTCAGGCAGACATCACGCGCGTCATCACCCTCATGATTGGCCGCGAAGGTGGCAATCGCACCTACCGTTCGATTGGTGTTCCCGACGCCCATCACGGCCTCTCCCACCACTTCAACGATTCAGCGAAAATCGAGCGCCTCCAGAAGATCGACCAGCACCATGTCGAGATGTTCAGCCACTTCGTCTCCAAGCTCAACCAGACTCGCGACGGTCAAGGCACTCTTCTCGACAACTCCGTCGTCCTCTACGGCAGCAGTCTCTCTGACAGCAACAAGCACGAACACTTCAATCTCCCCACCGTCCTCGTCGGCCACGGCGCAGGTCGCATCAAGGGTGGTCGGCACATCAAGTACGCCAAGGGCACGCCCATGACCAACCTCTTCCTCAACATGCTCGATGTAGCAGGAGTCAAGGAAGAGAAAGTCGGCGACTCCACCGGCAAGATCGAACACCTCACCGACCTCTAAACCACTCGTCCGCACATAAAGTGCACCGGTACTGAGCCTTTAGACAATGCCTGCTGCGCGTGTCTATACAGCAGCATGCGATTTCTCTCCCTCGCATGGGTGGCCAGCTCACTGTTGACCCTCGGTGCTTCCGAAATCGAAAGCCTCGACAGACAGCTTTTCTTCGATAAGCGACTCTCCGCCGACGGCACCCTCAATTGCGGCATGTGCCATCGTCCGGATACGGCCTTTGCCGATCCAAACCCCGTCTCAACCGGCATCGGCGGCGCAAAAGGCAACTTCAACGCACCCTCGGTCCTCAAGCTCCAACACGCCAAACTCTTCCTCTGGAATGGCCGCTCGACTTCTCTCGAGCAACAGACCCAAGGCCCTCTCCTCAACCCAATCGAGATGGGCAACAACAAGGAAGATCTCGAAGACAGACTCTCCCGCATCCCCGAATACCAACTCCGCTTCAGATGCTCTTTCGGCGACTCTCACATCACCCTCGATCGCATCACCAATGCCATCCGCTCTCTGACGATTGGCGCATCGGTCGTCGCGAACACTGGTCGCCCGAACACGAATTCGGCCGCCAGCTTTTCTTCGGCACAGCCGACTGCTCCAAGTGCCACTCCGGCCACAACTTCACCAATCAGGAATTGAGCCCGAACGATTCCGGCAACCTCTACAAAGTCCCTTCCCTCCGCGAAGTCATCCGCACCGCCCCCTACATGCACTATGGCTCAATCCCCACCCTCCCCGATCTCCTCAACCGCCACCTCGCCGCCCCCAAACTCCATGACCTCGAAAAGCACGCCCTCCTCCGCTTTCTCGAATCTCTCAGCGGCGACTATACCCGCTAACTCGGCAACCCTCGAATCCACCACCAAAATGTTACCGTTGACAAGGGGCACACCATCCAGATCCCAACCTCAAATTAGAATCATGTACGACTTCCAAAACAAATCCGTCCTCATCTCCGGCGGAACCACCGGCATCGGTGCGGCCATCGCCAGAGCCTTCACCGAAGCCGGCGCCACCGTCCACGCCCTCGGTCTTGAAACCGGTCTCAACGTCACTGCCCCGGACACAATCCAGACAGCACTAGCAAACATCACAACTCTCGACATCCTCGTCAACGCTGCCGGCGTCATCCGCCGCCTCGAAGAACACAACCCCGAGGTCTTCGCCGAAGTCATCAACATCAATCTCAACGGCGCAATGCGCATGTGCTCTGCCTGCTACCCACTCCTCCAGCAAACCCGAGGCTGCGTCATCAACATCGCCTCCATGCTCAGCTTCTTCGGCAGCGCTCCTGCCCCCGCTTACAGCGCCAGCAAAGGCGGTCTTGCCCAGCTCACCAAGAGCCTTGCCCTCGCCTGGGCCAAGGATCACATCCGCGTCAACGCCCTCGCCCCCGGCTGGATCGAGACATCTCTCACTTCCCCTCTGCGCGAAGATCCCGCCCGTAGCAGCGCCATCCTCAGCCGCGTTCCAGTTGGTCGCTGGGGCCAGCCTGAAGACGTTGCAGGGCCCGCGCTTTTCCTCGCCTCCCCCGCCGCCTCATTCATTACCGGCGTAATCCTCCCCGTCGATGGCGGATACCTGATAGCGTAAAATCAATGCTGAATCCTCTTGAAATGGCTCGCGACATTGTCGAGCCCGGCGTCATCCCCGCTGACGAACGCGTCTGGGTCCCTCAAGCCGAAAACGTCTGGTTCCGCCCACTCTGTCTCTCCGCAAGCCAGGGCTACTGGGTAAACCTCCTCCGCGTCCGCAAGTCCGGCATCCTCAGCCGCCACCGCCACCCCGCACCCGTCCACGGTTATGTTCTCGAAGGCAAATGGAAGTATCTCGAACACGACTGGGTCGCCACAACCGGCAGCTATGTTTACGAGCCCCCGGGCGAAACGCACACCCTCACCGTCCCCGCCGACGTCCCTCAAATGATCACGCTCTTCCACATCACCGGTGCCATGATCTATGTGGACGAAAATGGTGCTGTCATCAACTACGAAGACGTCTTCAGTAAAATTGCAATGTGCCGTAAACACTACACCGCCTGCGGCCTCGGCGCAGACTTTGTCGACCAGTTCATCCGTTAATTAGGAGCATTCAAATCATGGTTTCCCGCAGATCCCTTCTGGCATCCGCCTCCCTCACCGCCGCTGCCTCACAGGCGCAAGCCCAGTCAGCCGCAGGCAAATACGCAGTCATCTCTTCCGGCAACGGCCTCATCGCCTGCACCCGCGCCATGCGCATGATGCGCACGGGCGCCGACACCCTCGACGCCGTCGTCGCCGGCGTCAC
>JANXLY010000005.1 GCA_025354885.1 Acidobacteriota bacterium
TCTTGCCTGCCCTTACGGCTTTCAAGCTCCTTACCCTCCTGTTACCTATGTCTTCGGAACGTTTTGTTACCTATGTCTTCGGATTGAACCGCTACCGAACCGCGACCATAAGGGAGCGCACTTGGCTGGGCTACCTCCCCCGCTACCGAACCGCGACCATAAGGGAGCGTTCTTGGCTGGGCTACCTCCCCCGCTACCGAACCGCGACCATAAGGGAGCGTTCTTGGCCGCCCCCCCTAGCGCGGAAAATGCGACTCATGCCACTGCATCGAGCGCTCAATCCAGTCGACGACATGCCTCGACTCCGAGATTCCGTGACCCTCTCTCGGATAGCGCACAAAAATCGTTTCCACCCCCACATCCTTGAGCGCAATGTAAAACTGTTCCGCCTCCGAGAGCGGCACATCGTTATCGTTTTCTCCATGGACGAGCATCGTCGGCGTTGAAACCTTCGCCACATGCTTCAGCGACGATCGTTCCCACAACACGTCCATCAGGTTTCCCTGGTGGGGGAAAATTCCGAAAGTCATCTGCTCGTACTGGTTGTAGTAAGTGGTGTAGTTGTAACTCACAAGATTGTTGATTGCCGCAGTGGGAATCGAACTCTTGAAGATCCGCGACTGTGTGATCAGCCACGAACTCAACTGCCCGCCATAGCTCACCCCTTCAACGCCCAGCCGATCCCGATCAATCCAGAGATTGCGGCGAATTGCAGCACTCACAGCGTAGAGCACATCTTGCCCCTCGTTGCCGTTTTGATCGCCGAACACACCATCCGCAAATGCCTGCCCATAGCCGGTAGATCCACGGTAATTCACCATCAGCGTCGCCCAGCCCTTGGCTGCGTACACCTGGTTTTTGAAATTGAAAGCCGGTCCTTGCTGCCCGTGCGGACCACCGTGGATGACAACAATCATCGGGTGTTTGGAATTCGCCGTCATGCCGAGTGGCTTGGTGAGAAACGCCTCTACCTGCCACTTATTGTCGTTGCTAACAAAGGTGAACGCTTCCACCGGCGCAATCTCAGCGCCACGCAATACTACAGCATTCAAATTCGTCAACTGGCGTGCCGCGCCCATACCCGTTTTGATAAAAAGCTGAGGCGTATTCTGCGCGCTAGCCTGAGCGTAGGCGATCAATCCTCCGCGCCCCACCGCGAAAGATCCCACACTCCCCAATCCTCCAACAACCAGTTCGGGGGCGCCTCCGCTTGCAGCCTGCCTGTACAGGCGCACGCTACCACGCTCCTGCACCGTGAAATAGACAAAATCTCCTTCCGGCGACCAGTCTGGCGGACCCTGCCGATTATCGATCATTGCGAATTCCCTGCGACCACTTCCATCAGCAGCCATGATCCAAGCGTGCGTATCTTCCATCGTGGTTTCAAGGTCAGTGAGGCCGCGCTTGCATCCTTGAAAGATAATCGTGCGTCCGTCCGGCGACCAGATGGGCCGGTATTCAATATTCTCGGTTGTCGTCAATCTCCGTATCGACTTGTCAGAAATGCGCAACGCGAAAAGGTCGTAGTTAAAAAACTGATCCTCGTCCGGCTCACGATTGGAGACAAACAGAATCTCGCCGCTGTTGGGAGACCAGTCGACAGAGTGCTCAGAGTGGTTGCCGGTCGTAAGCGTCGTGATAGCTCCACTGGCGACATCCACAAGAAACAGATGCAGCCTCTTGTTGTCATTCAGTCGCGAATTACCTTCGCTATGGTCGGGCTTGTAGAGATAGCGTGTGATCACGATCGGGTCGCCGTCCATGGCCTTCGTCTCGGGCCCGGGCACCGCATCGACAAAGACAATCTGCTTCCCGTCTGGCGACCAGTCAAAAGCCTTGCCCGTAGAAGGCAACGGCGCGTTAGTGCCACCAAGCTTGGCGAGAAACCGCTTGCCAGTCCCGTCGGCATTGGCCACGATCAATCCATTCTGCTCGCCGACAGTACCACGATACGCGAGTTGTTCACCGTCCGGCGCCCAAAGCGGACTACCGGAACTCTCCTTGGCTTCGGAGAAAGCAATGGTCGCTCCGCCCTCGATGGTCAAAATGAAAAGCTGTGAATAAGGTCGACGCGCACCGTCCTGATGAACGACTGTGTACGCGATTTTGCGCCCGTCCGGCGAAACTTTGACCTCGTCGACCGAGCGCATTCGAAGCAGATTCTGTGGTGTCAGCCCGGCAGCCCAGACGCAACCGCTTAGCAATATCAAAAGGAAGTAGCGCATGAAAAGCATCATCGCACCATTTGTCACAACAAGTGCCTCATCGACCCTTGAAAACGCTGCCGATTTTTTAGCTCCGCTCAATGTGAGAATCGCTAAACCAGTTGATCCACCCTTCCTCGAATTCAGAAGCAGGTGCTCGGCCAAAGGGGAGCCCATCGCACGCCCAAAACTCTACAAGTGACCCGCATCACGCACCCATTGAATTTCATTTTCAAGTTCCGGTTTGTAAGCAACGAATTCATCGATCGAGCAAGGCGGCAGACCCAAACGACCAATCAAGTCTCGATCATTCTTTCCCCAAAAAATGGCGATTCCCTCTCTGGCCAATTGGTCGCGTGCGCCCCCATTTTTCCGCAATCGCTTTAAGCTGTCCATTTGTTGAGCCACTGATTCCACAATCGTTCGGGAGATCGGTCGTTTTTGTACAAGGCGAAACAGCTCTGTAAGGCGAGCCCTGCCTCCGCGAGGAGCGGTAATAGCCTTATGAATAGCGGGTTCAAAAAACTCCCAAAAATTCTGGGGATATGGCGTGTCCCGCAAAATCCAGCGAACATGGCCCATGCCCTCCTTTGAAATCGTCTTCTTTTGATCCCGATTCTTGCCCGGATTCAGATAGACCTCTCGAATCACGAGTAAACCGACGCTGCACAGAGCCTTGGCTTCATTGCTTCGGATCAATATGCAGGGATGACCAATTGCTTCAGGCGGAATGGTCCACTGACTGGCTACCGTGTTCTTGATATCAACTTCAGTGCCGTCAATCCTGAGATCCAGAACATCTCCTTTGGTCGCTTTCAATAGATGCCGGAGCCTGATCTCAATTTTGGTCCCGAGATAGGTCTTTTCAGTCTTTTCGATTTCGCTGAAGGGCTCTCGAAAATGCCACGAGTTATTGCACGGCTGCAGACTGCGACAAAGATTTTCTCTGGGCGATAAGTGACATGATCGATCAAACGCAGATCGTAACGACTCTTCTAGATCTTGAAACACGATTTCTGAATGCGGCGTCCAGCGAAGAGGCCCAATGGTTTGCCAAGTTGGCGATGATCGAGTTGTGCGGATGGATCGAAGTATCGATGGATGAATTGGTCCTGGGGTGTTCGACTCGGCATCTCATTATTCATTCCGGCAAACCGGAATATTTGTAAAGAAGACATAATTGGAAAGACATATGGGTTCGAGTATAAGAGGCACTTCCACAATATGCTCATGCGTTTATTAGGGTTGGTCGCTGTGGAGCAACTGGAAAATCAGCTAGACCCGATTATCCGTTCGAAGTTTGAAGGCGCTCTATCCTATCTCAAGCCCTTCAGGGATGCATATGCCCATACTCATCTGAATATCGCAGCCAATCTCAATGCTCCGTCTCTGACCCGCAGCAAGTTCCAGCCAGTCTATGAAGGACTCATGGAGTTCGACCGTGTGATTCGGCGCGGCAACTGGCAGATTTGGTGATCCTGTCTTTTCTCCTCCTACTCGTGCGCCCCTCGCGGCCACGGAAACCACAACCCCGAAAGATAACACTTTGCTACGATAGACACATAGGTGTTTATGTGCCTATGTGTCTATGCCAAGTCAACTGCCAGAACCCGCTGTCCGCTGGAGTATCAAAGTCTCCAGGGAAACCGACCTCTCCCTTCGCACCTTCTTAGGGGCCAAGGGTATGAAGAAGGGCGACCTGTCCATGTTCATTGAAGACGCAGTCCGTTGGCGTGTGTTCCATCAAACCGTTCAGGACATGAAAGCCAGTAATTCCAACTACGGCCCCGACGAGGTGCAAAGCATCGTTGACGAAGCTGTCGCTGAGATTCGCGCGGAACGCCGTGCCAAAGGAAGGGCTGGCAAAGCTTGATGCTTGTGGTGCTCGACACCAACATTCTGGTATCAGCCTTGATCTCTGCAACAGGGAATCCAGCCGCCATCTACAGCGCTTGGGAAGACGGTCGATTTACCCTCCTTTGCTCCACGGAGCCTCTCAAAGAAATCCGCGCCACTCTGCAAAAACCGAGGGTCGCAGTCTTGATCAAACCTTACAAGGCGGGCCGCTTGGTAAACCAGATCAAAAGACTCTCTGAGGACGTCGGTCCGTTGCCTCGCGTAAGACGCTCCCCCGACCCCAACGACGATTTCTTGCTAGCCATGTGCGAAGCGGGCAAGGCCGACTACCTCGTGACAGGGGACAAAGGCGACTTGCTCTCCCTCAGTCGCCACAAAACCACGCAAATCATTTCAGCTACCAAGTTCGCTGCGCTATTCGCATGAATAGACTGTTTCGATACATTACCGATTGCAATCTGGCGCTCTCACGTAGCTTGTCTCACAAACTTCAAAGCAAAGACTTCCAGCTGTCCCAATCTACACGCACATCATCGGGCAATCCAATGAGCCTCAATCCACTCCGCCAGATCCGCTTCCTTCTTGCTGCCACCCGCAACATCTAGCATCATGCCGATAGCATCCACCTGATCCGCCACCAGTCGCTGCCCGCAAAGCCTTAAGCTTCCCCTCACGACTCTTCGGACTATCCAGTGAAAACGACCGTGCGTCGCCAACCTGATCACGAACATAAGCCTCTGTCTCTGAGATCGCTTTCTTCATCGCCGCACTAGCCGCAATGAAACTGACCCAAACGATCTCAGAACTAGCAACATCAAATTCCCACAAACCCACAATGCGTCCGCGGTCGAGGATTGCGTGGCTAGGCACTTCAGCGAGCCCTCCCAGCGAAGCCACACCCTTTTCAACCGGTACCACTCGTTCCAGATCTTCAGGCGCAACCAGACTCTTCAAATCACGGCGCAACAGTCCGATGCCATCGAGGCTGCTCACCAACTGATATTGAGCCGTCTTGGGCGCCTTGAAATCCAGCAACTCCTCCCGATCCGCCTTGTGCATCATTCGCTCACTCCCAGCCTCCATGGGGACCAGATCCAGGGGCGCAATCGCAGCCTTGCATGCCTTCTGGCTCATCCCCGAAAACCATTGGAAATCTGCCAATGTCGCTGGGCCAATCCATGTGAAATAGAGCTTCGCAATTTCAGTCATGCATTCCTCATGCGACAGTTTGAACTTCGCCAGCGGGCTCGGCGACCACCGCACATATTTGTACCTCTGTTGATCGAGCCGCCCTTCAACCGGAACTCTACGAATCTTCCCTTCCGCCTGCAACCGTCCAAGTGCCAATGGCAAAGTCGTGGTCATCCCTTTCTTCTTGCCTTCGTCACCAAGACTCCGGGCCGCGCCTCCCACCATCTCTCGAATCTCACCAGGATCATGCGTGCCGTTCGTCAGCGCCGACACAATGGCCTCCGAAAGTTTCTCAATCTCCGCGTCAGTAACTCCGATCTTACGCGCCGTGTTCATTTCCGGTTCTCGGAAAGGCTGCCCCAGCTTCAACCCCAGCGCAAAATCTGCAGCAGGCAATACGTAAGTGCATCCGCGCGCACTGGGTAGCTCTAAGATTTCTGTCGATGCAATTGCAGCGTCCGCCGCTTCGCGCGAGACACCACCCCGGGAAAATAAGGTCAGGTACGGGCCAATCCCCGCAACAGATCGGGCCCATCCGCTGCTGCTCAATACGCTCGCACAAGATTTCCCCATCAACGATCCATCGAGGCCCTGTCGATGGGACCACCAGGCACGCAGCAGATTTTCATTCATTGCAAATGGTTCCTAATCCTCACAACCCCACACCCATCATTCACGAGCCTGACTGATTCGAAAGACGTGCCCATCAGGATGCCGCGCGTGCATCTCGCGTACCATCCAGGGCTCATCCGTCGGAGGCCAGGTTACTTCGAGCCCTTGTGCAATGCAGTGCTGGTGCACGGCATCGACATCATCCACCCAGATCGACATCCACACACCCTTGTCCGCAGCATCGTTGCCCTCCCGGCCGAAGGTCGCCTGCAGGCTGCTCTTGCCCCGCCCACCCTGACCGCCCTCGCATAGAAAGAGCATACACTCGCCCGAACACACTCCCCGAAATTCGGCGGCTCGCCCCAGTCCCACGCCTTCTGCCATCCAAGCTTTTCGAACCATGCAAAACTCTCGACAATGTTCGAAACGTTCAGGATCGGATTCAGTTTCTTCGCCAGCATGCCGAAATACTAGCAGAATTCAAAGCTGGATTGCCTCGTTGAATTCCCCTCCAGGCGCCAAGCGCTCATCCGCCCCATCCTTCAATCGAAAACCCGCCAGCAAGCCACTCGGCCTGCTGGCACTTTTCTATTTTAG
>JANXLY010000009.1 GCA_025354885.1 Acidobacteriota bacterium
CGCTGATCGATATCAACGAACTGAGAGAGTGGATGGCCGACCTTTATGACAAGCAGTTATCGGCTGTTTCCATCCGTCGTAAAGTCAGTTCTCTGCGCAGTTTCTTTCACTGGTGTCGCACCCATGAGCTGGCAGACAAGAATCCGGCCAAGTATCTTCGTCTCCCGAAGACACCGAAGAAAGTGCCACAAGTTCTTGATGCGGAATCCGTTATTTTCTTTGTCGACAATATTGGCAAAGAGGAACTCAAGCGACCGTTTCCAAAGCGTGATCGCGCCATCTTCGAACTTCTCTATGGCTGTGGCCTCCGCGTGAGCGAACTGGTTGGTTTGAGCCTTGAAGATGTTGATCTCGATGAGCGCTGGCTGCGGGTTCTCGGGAAGGGAAGCAAGGAGCGCATGTCGCCTATTGGTCAAAACGCTCTTGAGGCACTCAAGATTTATCTTGCTGACCGGCATGCTCTCTCTGGCGAGAAAGCCGTATTTGTCAATTACAAGGGCACGCGCATCAGCTCACGTGCCGTGCACCATCTCACCAAGTTTTACGCGTCGATGCTGCTCAACGACCCTAGTGTCCACCCGCACGAATTCAGGCACAGCTTTGCCACGCATCTGCTCAACGCGGGAGCAGACCTGCGGGCGATCCAGGAACTGTTAGGCCACTCCAGCTTGTCGACGACGCAAATCTATACCAAGGTCGCCATCGAAGACCTCGAGCGCGTTTACCAGCAATCGCATCCCAAAGCCTGATAGTCGAGCTAGATGGGCTCGTAGACCACATATGCAAAGCGTTTTGAATCCGGGGCCCAGGAGTTGACATTGATGGTCCCCTGCCCGCCATAAAAGGTCACAACATCTTTGATCGCTCCAGGCTTTCCGTTGGGCGTTTTCATGATCCGCAGCTTCATTCCAGGCATCTTGCCATTATGCCCGGTTGTTCCTTTTGGGAAAGACAGAAACAGCATGCGCTTGCCATTCGGCGAGAAATGAGGAAACCAGTCCTCAAGGTCATCACTCGTGATTTTCTGAGCCAGCGAATCATTCGGGCCTCCACCTCCGGGGGGAATTCTCCAGATATTCCAATCACCTCCGCGGTTTGAGTTGAAGTAGATCCATTTGCCATCGGGAGTGTATTCGGGGCCGTCATCATAAGCACCGGCAAAGGTGAGCCGCTCTTCGGCTCCGCCTTGCGCACGCACTCGATAGAGCTCAAACTTTCCATTGCGCTGTCCCACGAACGCGAGCCATTTGGCGTCAGGCGACCAGCCATGAAAATAGCTTGGTGCTGTCGGTGTTAGGAGCTTAACGCCACTACCATCTGAATTGGCGAGATAAACCTGTGACTGCCTGGAAGTCGCACTTGAGGCAGAAAACGCTAGCTGCTTGCCGTCCTGCGTCAGATCGTGATCGTTGTTACAGCGATAGTCTCCACCGAGTTCAATCTTTTCGAGTTGACCTCCGCTCACCGGCAGGCGATACAAATTTCCGGCTGTATTAACGAGCAGGAACTTGCCATCGCGCGACCAGTTTGGAGCCTCGACAACACCAACGGCTTCATGCACCAGCGAACTCTTTCGTGTCGATAAATTATGGATCATCACCTTACTGCGATAGAGCGGGCGTGACTCAATCTTCGGGCCTTGCAACGAAACATTCGAAAAGACTGCCGTCTCAATCACATTGGCATCATGAGACCCCACACCGAGACCAACATACACTGGATCTGTCAACTTCAAACTTTGCGGACCCACTGGCGTCAATTGCTCTCCCGGTTGCCCTGCGAGTATAGTGAACTCATCCCCGTGCCTTTCAATGCGTACTCGCAGCGGCCCCTTGAGGCTTGATCGCAATTCTGCTGTTGGACCTCCCTTCACTGACCGATATTGCAAAGAAGTCAATCCGTCGCCATGTACGGCAACATCAGCGTAAGCGGAATCGGCATCGAGATCCTGACGGATCATCAGCATTGCCTTCCGGTGCGCATTTACGCCGGCTCCAGCGAATCGGATGTCCGACTGCAAGTTCATGTCCCCGGAAAGCCGCCGCCACACAAACTGAAAGGCGTCTTGAGTACCCCAGACATTTGCACCACCCCCACTTACGCGGTATTCGGCACTCACAGGTTCATAGACAAGAGAGCCTGCTTTGGGGTTTAGTCCAACATCCCCCCGAGAATCGAAGAGTCCATTTTGCGCGAAGAGCGGTAAGCACAAAGCGATGCCAAATATTAATGCATTCAGTCTTTTCACGATGCAAGAATATCATTCGAACTGTGCGGGCTCCTGCAATTGCGGTTTGAAATTTCTGCGGAACCGATCAACGCGCGATTACCCGGCCTGGAAACTCTAAGAAGGCTGAGAGTTGTTAACTCTTGAAAGATCCTGGTGCCACGCGCAAATATTCTCGTCGCGCGTTGGCGAATTCGACTTGAGTACATCGCAGGAATGGCTATTCTGTTGCCATGGTTCTCACACGCGCACTCGCCCTATTGCTGTTCGTCCTATCTCTTTCCGCTCAGACCCCAGCGGAGCTCGACACTTGGGTCGAGAGTGCCCGCAGGCAATTCGAAATCCCCGGTATCGCCGTTGCTATCGTCAAAGATGGCCAGGTCGTCGCCAGCAAAGGCTACGGGGTACGCAAGCTAGGCAACCCGGACCTTGTTGATTCTCATACGCTCTTCGGAATCGCCTCCAACACCAAAGCCTTCACGACAGCCGCGCTTGCCATCCTGATCGATGAAGGCAAACTCAACTGGGACGACAAGGTAACGCAATACCTTCCTGCCTTCTCGACGCCCGACCCTTACGTCACGCGGGAACTTACTGTTCGCGATCTTGTGTCGCATCGTAGCGGGCTCGGCCTTGGAGCAGGCGACCTTATGTTTTGGCCCAACACAACATTCACCCGTGAGCTGGTGCTCGCCGGGGCGCGATCCCTTCGGCCCGCTTCGAGCTTCCGCTCCAGTTACACATACAACAACCTTATGTTTGTCGTGGCGGGCGAAGTAATCCACGCGGTCTCAGGCCTGAACTACGATGACTTCATTCGCACACGCATCTTTGTGCCGCTTGAAATGATCGAAGCGCGTATTTCAAACAACAGCCTTAAGGAGAGCGACAATACCGCCGTGCCCCACTCTCGCGGCTGGCGTCTCGAAGGTACGCTGAAGCCGATCGCCTGGACACGCGATGATGTCTGGGCTGCCGCTGCCGGCGTGAAGGCCAACGTTACAGACCTTGCAAAATGGATGCGAGTGCAACTCGCTCAAGGTCAAATCAATGAAACCAAGCGGCTCTTCTCTGAGCGAACCAGCCGCCAGATGTGGAGCGCGCAAACTGTCCTGAACGTTGGAACTCAACCGAAGACGCTCGCTGACCAGCAGTCCCAGTTCGCGGCTTACGGACTCGGCTGGTTTCTCAAGGATTATCGTGGGCACAAACTTGCGTTTCACGGAGGCGGTCTCACAGGCATGGTGACTCAAACCACTCTCGTTCCCGACCTCAATCTTGGCATCGTCGTTCTTACAAACCAAGAAGAAGGCGGCGCTTTTCAGGCCATCACAAATCACATTCTCGACCACTACATGAAAGCTACCAGCCCCGACTGGACAACATTAATCTATGAGAACGGCAAGAACAGCCGCAAGCGTCAAAATGAGCGAGAGGAGAAAGCGATCGCCTCGAGGGCTAAAGACACCAAGCCATCTCTCCCACTCAGCGAATACGCACAAGACTTTCGCGATGCCTGGTATGGCCTTGCTTCTGTTGAACTCAAGCCAGAGGGGCTATACCTGCGCATGCAATCTACGCCTGACATGAAGGGACGCCTCGAACATTGGCACCACAACACTTTTGTCGCCCGCTGGGAAGATCCTGTCATCCCGGATGCCTACCTCAATTTCCAGTTCAACAATCAGGGCAAGATCGAGTTGTTCAAGATGGAAGCGATCAGTGACCTCGCGGATTTCAGTTTCGATTATCACGACCTGGAATTCCTACCGGTTCCGCGCAAGAATTGATTGAAAAAGGCTTGCCACAAGGGATCGATTTTAGGATGCACCGGGGTGTGCCCTGTATCGAGTAGGTGGAACTGTAGACGTTCCGCGACACCGAGCTCCGCATAGCGCTTTCGGCCCAGTTCCACAAGTGGAAGCGTACTCGGGCCATCGGAATGGTTCTTGTCGTTGCCGCCCACAATTAGTAATGGCTTTGGTGCTGACAAGATCAAGAGCTCGTGATGGTCGTGCGCTGGCTGCGTCTTTTGGAGCAAGCTCAAAACCGTCTTCGCGGGAGTAGCAATATCGTCGAACTTGCGCTTGCAGTCGAGGTACCAGGGTTCTTCGTAATTTGTCCCCCCATCCCAAAGCGGCACATGCGGATCAATCGATACTGTTGCTGCCAACTCCGGCGCAAAAGCCGCTGCATAAAGAGCGGTCTTTGCACTTAGAGAGCTGCCGATAAAGCCAATCCGCTTCGTGTCGACATAGGGTAATGATGATAAATAATGCGCGTGCTGCCGGACATCCCAAACCATGCGCGACAACCCAGCCCAGCGCCCAAAACGCTCGTACACCTTCTCGCTGACTCCATTCCTGAAACTGGTCCCATCGCGGTAGTTCCGGATATGGGCCCAACTTGTCAAAACTACGAAACCCTGCTCGGCGAGCCACTTGCCCCACCACTCCTCTGGCTTCTGCCAGTCGGGAGAAGTAGAAGCCCAGGCAATCACAGTGGGCCTTCGTTCGCCACGCTTGATTCCTTTTGGAACGAGCATCAATGCGGGTTGCCAGAAATCCACTTCAAGGGGCAGTTCGATGTGACGTCTGACATAGACTCCACGGTCGATGGATCCGATTTCACGAGCGACCATTCGCTCCACAAACCAACGCCGGTCTGCGCGGTTCGGCTCGAGCTTGCCGAGGATCTCGCGCCATTCGTCGCGCAAGTGCCTGGGGCTGGTGCCGCCTGTAAGCGCATAGAGTAAATCGCGTCTTGAATGTATCAATGGGACTGCCTGCGGATCTGCCAGCCGATCACTATGCCAGCCAGGAAAAAACCAATCGATGCATCGAGAAATCCCATGGTGAGCAGCGAAACAGGAAAGCTGTACCAGGTCCAGTAAGACACCTCAATGGAAACCCATGCCATTACCCCTATCAATGCCGACACTGCGCCGTAACCCATTCCGGTCATTGGCTTCAAACGCAAGAGAACCAGCGTCAATAGAAATGCCTGCATCAGATTTGTAGCAAACTCTATACCCAGCATTGGCCCCATTTGTTGTGACTTGTCTGATCGATCCGGAAGCAGGCCCACTATGACCAGGACACCACGAGGATCCATGTAGGCTGCATTCTTCGGGGCCTGCTGCGAGAGGAATTGATCCACTCCCTTTGGATCGGAAAGCGCTGTGATCGGCTCCGGCAGTAGCATGTGCGACGCTGCGCCCCACACGAAAATGACGAGTCCACCCAGAAGAGTCGCGAGTACTCCGAGTTTTAAGCTCATGGGACAGAATATATCGAAAGTGCTAAACTCTGTAAAGGCCAACCCCGTGGCGAAATGGCGGAATTGGCAGACGCACCAGACTCAAAATCTGGCGCACTTCACTGTGCGTGTCGGTTCGACCCCGACTTTCGCCACCACAAACTCTGTTGGCTTTGTCCCCTTCAAATTCAGTTGGAGGAGTGACTGCGCCTTCATCCCGCCTAATCGTCGCTGCTCCTTGTCGAATTCCTCCCAACCAGCATCCTGAGCCGCATGATAGCCTTGCCTCCATGCGGGTTGTATTTTTGGAAGTCGATACCGAGAGCCAGTGGGCGATGGCTTCGCTTGGACCGGCATTTCTTGGTGCCTACTTGCGACAGCACGGACATGAGGCAATTTTGGTGCGGGCCCTGATCGGGATGTCCGATGATGAAGTGGTTCGCATGGTGCGCGAAGCCAAGCCAGATCTCATTGGAGTTTCAATGACTACGCGCCAGTGGTTGCGTGCGCGTCATCTGGTTGGTTTGATCCGCAAGGACTTGGATGTACCGGTTGTTGCGGGTGGACTGCATGCTACTTTCTCGCCAGAAGGGGTCCTCGCGGCGCCAGGATTTGATTTTGCGGGACTAGGAGAGTGCGAAGAAGCACTGCTCGATCTGGTGAACGCGATTGAAGCGAAGCGCTCGCCACACGGCATTGCAAACATATGGGTGAGGGGTGGATTTCGGCCGATTCTCAGGCCACCAATAGAACCAATTGACCGCTTGCCTTTTGCCGCGCGCGACCTGCTTGAAGAGCCCATTGGGACGGTCCAAGTCTCCACTCAGCGCGGATGCCCTTTCCCCTGCACCTATTGCGGCGCTCGCATGTTCAATGAGTTGTATGAGGGCACTGGTGAATATGGCAGACGGCGTTCGCACGAAAATGTGTTTGGCGAATTGCGTGGATTGAGAGAAGCGGGCAGGCTTGGATATGTAATTTTCCTGGATGACACGTTTACGATTCATCACCCGTGGGTAAAGGAATTTTGCCGTCTCTACAAGCAGGAGTTCACTGCGAAATTTTGCCTGCACGCGCGAGTAGAAACCGTGAATGAGAAGATGCTCCACATGCTTGCGGATGCGGGCTGCCAGCAGATTACCTATGGCATTGAGAGTGGCAGTGAAAGAGTGAGGCGCGAAATAATGAAGCGGCCGGTGACGAACCAGCGCTTCCGCGATGTGGTGCGCTGGACAAAGGAAGCGGGCATTTTCGTGATTGCCAACTACATGCTTGGCCTGCCGGGTGAAACGCGCGAGGAATTGAAAGAGACCTATGAGCTTGCCGAGGAACTGGATAGTTTTGATTTCGGCTTCTTCGTTTTCTATCCTTATCCCGGAACGCACTTATTCCAGACATGCCGGGATCAGGGCTACCTTCCAGCAGATTATCTGCAGCGTCCGGCAAACCATAGGGAGTCGATCCTGAGCCTTCCCGATCTCACACAGGCGGATATCGATGTTGTCTATGAAAAGTTCACTGAGCTTCGTGTGCGCAGGGAGCGAAGCCGTTGGGGTGGCAGCGGAGGAACGACTTTGGTTGACCACGCCTACGTTGTGGCACGCAACGGTTAGAGTTTGTGGCGCAAGCGTGCCAGGTAGACATCGTATTCCGTGACGGAGCGCTCGTGCGTCCGAAGGCGCCATTTGATCTTGTCGACTTCTGCTTCGATGTGCAGGCCGGTGTCCACACCCGCATCGTTCGCCTGTGAGAGTATACGCCGGAGTTCCAACAAAGAAGAGCCTTCGCTTGGCGACCGCTGGGAATGGCCTCCAACCCAGGCAGCAGGCGCAGTGGCCCCAGCGGCCCAATCGAAGGGAGTGCAGAGAATCGATTCAGAGCCCGGAGCCGTGACGCGACCTATTTCGAGTAGTAGCCCAAGAGGAGATTGCACGCAATCGAGCATGTTCATGCAGATCGAGCCAGCGAAGGTAGCATCAGCAAAGGGAAGGATCGCGACATCTGCACACCAGAAGCTGACCGGGCCGCCCGGCTTGGCCGCAATGGGGTGGTCGTGAACATCAAAGGCCAGCCCAACGCGGCGCAGCGAGTAGCGCACCCGCCCGGTTTTGAGGATATTTTGTGCAATGCGCAGCATGGAAAAGTTGAGGTCGATTCCGACGGCAAGCTCCCCGGTAGCGGCAGCGAGTTCAAAGGTGCCTCGCCCAACGGATGATCCGATATCAAGCCACATTCCCTTGGGCGGCTTAGTCAGCAGCTGCGATGCGGCGTCGAATAGCCCCATGTAGCTGGCCTCGTGTTGAGACCAATGAGAGTGGGCGTAGATGCCGTTGTTGCCGCGCTCGCGATCAAAGTTTGAACCCTGACCGGAAAGATCACCGAGTAAAGATAGAGTGAAGGGCGTGAGGTCTTCGCGGCAGAGGACGCTGTGCAGCTGGCTTGCAGCCCAGGAAGAAGGATCAGCTAACAGGACAGGGATTCCGTCAATGATCGGATGCTCGCGCAAGCAAAGCCCTTGCGAGCAAAGCAGGGTGCCCTCAAGAATTTCTCCGTCTGCTTCTCGGGCAATGTGGCCAAGCCGCAGTGGACTTTCCATCTGGCGCGCAACACGGCAATAAGGGCAGAGCGGACGCAGACGCTCAAAATGTTGAACAAACATGGAGCATCAGCCCCCGATAATCACGTTGGGCGAACAAGGTGGAATGATCTTGCCTGTAGGGCTGGGGATTGGGGCCACACAGCTGGGCCAACTCACCATGTCTCCCAATCTCGCGGCAGGTAATTTACCTGTGAATACGCTTGACGAACCGACTGCGACAATTCCTGGCGCTGCCGGTATACAGCTTGGCAGAAGACAAGGCACTGTCTGGCTGGTAACTACCGCAGCGGGAAGAGAATTAATCAGCACAGTCGGGATGGTTGCGAGCACGATCGGAAACGGAATAGGCGGGTGCGGCACTGGTGTCGGAGTTGGTGCCGGCGGATGGATCGGCGCATGACAGTGGGGAGAATCATGCAGTACATTGTCTGTAAGTCTGGCTGCTGGAGGCATCTTAGTTCAGGAAGATCTTTTCGCCAGTCACAATCACGTCGCCGTTGGCATTGACGCGAACGTCAGCCTGACCACTCAACTGCATGCCGCCATCCGTATGAATGTCGACGCCATCGCTTGCGCGAACTTCGAAATTCTTACAGGAAACATCTACGTTTTCAGAAGATTTGAGCGAGAGCCGAACGCTTTCCATCTGTAGGATTGGGCCATCCGGAGTCAACTTGATTCGCAATTCCATCAGGCCGCCAGCCCCATGGATTTCAATGAGATCATGATCTTCGGCGGGGGTAATCGTTAGCGTTTTAGCGTTTTGAAGGTCGAGTATTTGAGCGGCCATGAATGGGAGGCTCCTTCGCCGAAGGTTATCACGAATCAGTGAGGAAGATCGGCTTGGGCGAGGATCTGATTCCAATAGTGGACCGGCTGCAGCTGGAGTGGTGGATCCGGTTGTGTAAGTGCCCTTTCAAAACTGATGGGTGCTGCCAGGTTCTGCCAAAGTCTCGCTTCTCGGATTAGATCGAATCCTGCCTCGCCGGCCGCGGCACCAAGTGAATCCAGGGAGCCACGCAAATTCGGCACCAGGTTTTGAGCAATGAAGCTTTGCACTCGCGGTGAGCGGAGCAGGGCTTTGGGCCCATAGCCCGTGAGTGTGTATGTTGTGGCAGATGCTTTTCCCAGCGCAGCGGCACTATCGGGATCATTTGCCCATGCATGAGTGGCTACTGCGCGCAGCGGAGCAAGCAGCCCGGAGAGCCAAAGGGAATTCCAAATTGCCTCAATTTGAAACCGTGATTGCTGATCCTCGCAGATTGCTTCAAGCGAAGTGCTGGTTGTTGCGCTTGCAATTGCACCGCGAGCTGCAATCCAGTGCCTCGCCAAGAGCGCATCGGGCCAGGCCTGCTGCCGATCGAGATGCTTATCCGTCAGCAATTGGGCAGAAGGTATTTCGACTGGATCGGCGGCTGGCCAGTTTCCGGTGTAGCCTCTGATGCTGGATTGCCAGCGGGCACGCGCTGCATCGAGGATTGCGCCAGGATTGGCCGGAAGCTGCTGCGCTTGAGTTGGAGCAGCAGCCCATAGTGGATGAAGCCAACCATGAAGGGGAGCTTCGGGCCAAGGCAAGCGCAGCCGGTACCGAGGCCTGCTGATCCAGTCTGACGCTACAAATCGTGGGTCCGCATTGCATAGTTGATTGAAATTCAATCCAATCTCCAACTGGACTTCATCGCGATTCTGATGAGACGTATGAATATGCAGCAAGCCAAGAAATAGCCGTTCAAAGTAGCTTTGGACTAAAGCAGAATGAACCCGCAAGGGGGCAGCCGCTTGCTGACCAGCCAAAAGATGCGTATAGAGTTCTGCATGATTCTCGCCTTTAAGAGCGGCAAGGTACTCGATGCCTGAGGCCGCAGCGACCCAGGGATCGTCGTAACGAAGGGCATTCGCTAGAGAATTTGCGGCGCGATCAAGAAGACTTGCACGGGCAAGTTCCAGCAGATTCCGGCTTTGGGCAAGATAGTGATCGATATCCGTAGAGTTTGTAGCTAGCGCTAACTCGTGATCGAGGGCAAGCAATTGATGACGATGGAACAGGGGCTGTTTGAGGCAAGAGACGCGAAGCCGGTGTATGTAGTGGTTGTCGCCTAGCATCCCAATCGCAATTTAGCATCGTAAGGCCAAGGTCACGCGCGGTAGAATCGCGAGAGTGTCCGCAATTCAAACTTTGTCGATGGCAATCATCGACGACAATCTCGACAGTCTCGAATTGATGCAGGATGCTTTGCAGGCGGAAGGCGTGTATGTTCACTACTTCAGCGACCCCAAAGCCGGGCTCGCCTTTGTATTGGGTCATCGTCCGCAAATTGTAATGACCGATCTGGTGATGCCCGACATGGACGGTCTTGAAATGCTGGATCATATCGTCGCTTTTGATCCAAGCATCGACGTGGTGCTCATGACTGCCTACTACTCCACTGAATCAGCCGTGGACGCAATCCGCAGAGGTGCGACGGACTATCTGGACAAACCAATTTCGATTGAAACGCTTCGTCAACGTGTCGGAAAATTGGCGAGGCTGCATCGAGCACGACTCAGATCTCTCGATTCTGATCAGAACGGCGGCAACAGTCATCAGTTTGAAGGCATGATTGGCAAGAGCCCGCAGATGTGGCGGCTCTACTCTCAGATTCAACGCGTCGGCCCGCATTATCGGACCATTCTTGTGAAAGGCGAGACCGGCACTGGGAAAGAACTGGTCGCGCATGCGCTACACCGGTTGAGCCCCTCGGCCGGCGGTCAATTTGTTGCGCTCAATTGCTCTGCGGTAGTAGAAACATTATTCGAAAGCGAATTATTCGGACATGTTAAAGGCTCGTTCACTGGGGCAGTAACGAATAAGGTCGGACTTTTCGAACACGCCCACAACGGCACACTTTTTCTTGATGAGATCGGAGACATGCCGCTGGCAGCACAGGCAAAGTTGTTGAGGGCTCTTCAGAACCAGGAGGTGCAGCCGGTTGGATCATTGCAGGCCCGCAAAGTGAACGTGCGCGTAGTGACTGCAACACACCGGGACCTGCGGGTCATGATTGCCGATGGTCGATTTCGGGAAGACCTGTTTTATCGGCTTTCCATGGTGGAACTTCAAGTCCCAAACCTGATGGAGCGTGAAGGGGACCTCGAACAACTTACCAGGTTTTTTGTTAAGAAGTGGGCAGGACAGTACGGTCGCGAAGTGCAGGGAATGACGAGCCGTGCGATGTTGGTGCTGCATCGCCATGCATGGCCGGGCAATGTTCGGGAACTGGAAAACGCAATCGGACATGCTGCGATGATGACGCGCGGGCCCATGATCGACGCTGCAGATTTACCCGCCTATTTGCTTCTTGGGGGAGCAACTGGTTCAGGGGCAAAACTCAAGTCAGAGACTGAAGTGGATGGGGGGGCACTGGACCTTCCTTCACTAGCAGAACGCGAGAAAGAGTTGGTCATCGGGGCGCTGGAGAACAGCGGTGGTAATCAGTCCCAAGCGGCCAGATTATTGAAAATCAGTCGAGACCAACTGCGCTACCGAATGAAGCGGCACAAACTTGTTTAGTGATTGAAGCGCATGCCAATGGTAAATTGCTGCACTCCGAATGCTTCATAGGCATAAACAGTTTGCCCGAGCGAGACGTTACGCCATTCTGCGAAAACCCCCATGTTGGAAGCAACGGAAACTCTAAGCCGTAATAAGGGTTGATAGTAGCGAGTCGGCCTGCTACCGGATGAGAGAAAGAGGCTCCCGCCGAAGGTGAAAATAGTCTTGTGGGGGAGACGCAAGTCGGCGGCAAGCGTTCCAGTGTGCGCATTGTCGCGGTAGAAGCTGCGCTCAGTCAGATACGTAATCGGATCCAGGTAACCCAGGTTGCTATAGACGCTGGATCGGGTATAGTCTCCCATAATAGAGACCGCCTTCCGTGCCCACTGGATTGTCATGTTTCCCTGCTGGTTGCGGAAGTCGAGATTCACCCCCTGAGTTGGGTTGTAGTTGCTGAGCCTTGTGAAGCGAGCGTTGAACTGCCATGCTTCAGAAAGCTGGTAGCGGGCTCGCAACCGGAATTGTTCAAAATTCTGCAAGCTCGTGCGGAAGTAGGTCTGGTCTCCGCGGCCCACTTCGGTGTCCCCATTAATTGTAAGTTTTGACGTTGGACGGTAGATGAATCCGCCGAGCGCTGAGTTTCGATTGAGAGTTCCTGTTTCGAGTGGCCCACCCGGAGCTATGGTCGCCCGACGAACTTGGCTGTCGCCCCAGAGATATCGATAACCGCCAAAAAGGGTAAAGCGATTGCTGATGTCGTAGAAGACTTGTAGCCGCTCTTCGTTTTGCTTCCAGACCAGTCGGTCATTCCTGTTTACGGGCGAAAGAGGGCGACCATCCAGACTAGTGAGGAGCGACAAAGAGCCAGCATTATGGGTTTGTTCAATCTGCCAGGCTTCAATTATCCGAATCTTGTTGACCGGCCGTACTTCAACCGTGACTCCACCAGCTGTACGCGGCTGATTGGCGTATCCAGTGGCAAGTGATTGTTGGCCGTTGACAAAACGCAAGCTGTCCAGCCAGAGGATCGTGCCTTTCGCCGACTCGTTAAAGGTGGCGTCAGAGTGTGGACGGGAATAATAGAATTCTCCACTCAGATCCAGCCAGGAGAGGGGCGAATATGTTAGATCGGCGGAGGAATAGATGTGATTGCCGGTAATGTCGTAGAGCTGCGTAGCGTCACCAAGTGTCAATTGGCGGCCGAAGTAGGGAGCCTCGCGGTTGCCAGTATTGAGGGTGTTGTTCACAACACTCGTGTTGTCGTGAAAGTCGGCCCCACCCTGTTCCAGGCAGAGGTGGAGATTTTCAAGTTCGAGGCGAAGACCTCCGCGAAAAACTGTGTAGCCGTAATCGATCCGGCTTGCGGCTGGATAGCTATTTTCATCAAGGACAAACGGGCTAACCCCAAAGCCTTTGCCGCCATTGTGAGCAACACCAAAGAAGGGCTGCCAGCGTTTGCCGGGCATCAAGTCCAGATCAAAATTCCAGAATCGCTGACGTGTGTCAAAAGAATTTTGGTTGGTGGTGTACGTATCGGAGCCCAGCTTCGCCAGTTGCGGGCTGGCAAATGAGGGTAATGCGTTGAAGTAGGCGATATTGCGGTAGGTAAAGTTAATGCGGTAAATAGCCGACTTCTCGGCATTGAGCTGGAAAGAGTTGTAGGGGTCTCCCCAGTTGGATCCGATGATGCGGAACTGGTCCACTGCCTTGCTCGATACTGGCTTGTAGCTGGCAGCGAACTGAAGGAGTCTCGGACCTTCTCCTAGATTGACCACACTACGATAAGTGTTGGTGCTGCCGTGTTGGCCAGCAAGAAAGCGATAACCGACTTCGCCCGACATCTGGAATGCAGATGCTGCTTCGGCCGGAGTTTTTGCAGGCTCTTGTGCTGTGAGCAGGAGAGCGCTCGGAATCAAAATCCATAGCCACTGCATTTTCATCGCAGTAAATCCCTGTTGATATGCGAACCATGAACTTTGCTATGACAACTAGTGCAATTTCTATACAGCGGGAGGCGCAGATCGTGGAAGCCAGGCGGAAGAGTGCCAATCGTGCCTGATTTATTCGAAACAGCCGGGGTGTTGGCATGGCACTCCAGGCAGAGGTGACTCACCTCGGCGCGATTTAACATTCGTGGGTTTGCTGAGCCATGATTCTCATGACAGGCGCTGCAACCTTCCATGCGGACGGGTGCATGTTCAAAGGCAAATGGCCCTCGCTTGTCAGCATGGCACTTGAAGCAGCCTGGTTCTGCATTGGTAGTTCGAGCTGTAGTGTTGAGGCCGAAGGGCCGTGAGGTTCCGTGGGGGTTGTGGCAGTCTGTACAGGCCATGGCTCCCTGGGGCAGTGCATGTGCATGCGGCCGTTGAAAGGCAGCCCAGGCACTGGCATGGCAACTGGAACACAACTCGTTGATGCGCGTGGACCGGGTTGTGACAATGGCAAGCTTTGCGATAGCAGCTGGCGAGTTGGTTGTTAAGTCTCGAAACAAAGGAAGTGACGGATCGCTCACCGAATGGTGGACCGAATGGCAACTCACGCAGGCCACCTGAACCTTGGAGTGCGACCCACTAATTCGGCCTGCGTGAGTTGCCTGATTCTTGTGACAGGAAAGACAGGAAGCATCAGCTTCTCGAGGAGTGGCTTTAGCAAAATTCAGGATGAACTTCGCCTCCGCAGCCTCTCCATGCTTTAAGCCGGGCCCGTGACAGGATTCACAGGATTGACCCTTCCAGCCACGAGCCGTATCTGTTTCCACCTTGCCGTGTCTTGACTGAAGCAATGCTTTGCCAAGGTCTTCGTGACAAACGAGGCAGGCCTCGGAGCCTGCATAGCCCTCTTTGTCGGTGCGGACCTTCTTAGGTGCAGCACCGACAAAGGTGGGGAGGAGGAGCAGCGATACTATGGCTAGCCAACGCATACTACCTGGCGTGGACGCGGTTGACAGAGAATTCCGCATTGGCCCCGTGGCAGACAGTGCAGCTCTCGCCGAGCGTCGAAGTGTTCAACTGAGCATGAGCTGCGGCATCTTTGGAGCTGTGGCAGCCAAGGCAGGCGGCGCTGGTAACCCCGAGACTGGGCAGCCAGCCGCGAGGGTCAGTTACCGGTTGCAAATTTGCCTTGAGCGGCAGATTTTGCGAGTTGTTAACGTGGCACATGCCGCAATCGCTGGCGCTGGTAGGGAATCCAATATCGCTAAAGTCATTCACCGAGCCTCCAAAGCCATAGATGATGTAGGGGCGTCCCTGCTCTTTGCCCGTATGAATTCGGTGAATCATCGTAGCAAAGCTGATCGCCTCATTCGGCGCCTCTGCAGCAGGCCGACGGGCCGCATCTGTCATGGTCGGGTTGTGGCAAACTGCACAGTGTTCGATCTGATTCCGGTTGCGGCCATGCAATTCCAGTCGGACGTGGCACACGTTGCACTTTTCGACGGCCACTACCTTTCGCCGGGGCTCAACCACGCTGCGGTCGACACTGAAGTAAGTAATTACATTCTTCAGTGGGTCGCGGACGGTAGTCGGGATACGGCCAGGGCCTTCAAAGGAGACGTTTCGGTAGCCTTCAGCGCTGACCGAATAGGTGCCCTTGGCATCAGTGGGGATGGCACGAGCAAAGGTATGGACAGCTGAGCCGCTGGGCGAAAGAGTGTCCGTACGCGATGCTTCAGACCAGTATGCCTTGTAGTCAGGGGCCGGGCCGGCGAGCACAAGCGACAGAGAATCCATCTGCGAAGGCGCCAGTATTTTTCCTTCGGAATCCTTGAGCCTGTAAGTCACAAGGGGGTTCTGTCCGGGGGCAGTGTTGCGAACTTCGAGCAATTCGATCGTCTGACCCTTCAGATTCTTCGAGTATTCGGGGACAACATGCGATCCCTTTACCGAGATGTCCCATTCTCGTTCACCTGACGGTCTGTGGCAGGTCGAACAGAGAGTGTCGTCGGCCTGCACGATGTGTCCCTTGCCGGCGGCAAAATCAATATTGTCGTGGCAGGATCCGCACGCCACCCGCGTCGGCACAAACATAGCCGTTGCCTGGGAGGCGGCATTCGCGCCACTCTGCGCATGGCAGACTTCGCAGTTCCTCGGCGTCGGTGGGAATCCGACTTTAGAGAAATCAACTTCTGTCTGACCGAAGCCAATAATGGAATACTTTCCACCCGCCTTGACGCTAGGCAGATCTCCGCCCATGTGGATCTTGTGTGTCATTACGGTCATGTCAACTGTGTTGCCCGTATCAGGGTCTATCGTCTGGGGGGTGTGGCAGAGTATACACATTTCCAGTCCGCGCCGCGATCCCCCATGCGCTGCGATCGTCACATGGCACGAGTTGCACGAAGCTGTCTTGATCACCTCGCGTACCTGAGTCACCTCACCGCCTGCTGGCACGAAATTGAAGGTCGCGCTGGCGTAGTTGGTGCCAAGGTCAAATGCGGTCAAATTCCGGTTCGAATAAGCGCCAATCGTGTGGGTAGCAGTACGGTCAACTGTTGTCGGAGCGCGAGTCCCAAACGTGTAAGTATACTCGCCATCTTCTGCCTCTTTCGCCCAGGTTCCACTTGCATCGGCGGAGGCTTGCGTTGCCGATACCTTCGTTATGGGGCTAGTCTGTAGGCGAGTTGTGTATGCCGTGTATTGTTTCTTGTCTTTCGGCAAAACAGCGGCCACGAAACTGATTGCGACCGGCCCAGGTGTAAACACGCCCAAGCGATCCAACCCAACTCCAAGCGGGTCAGTGATTCGGATGCGCGCCGCCATTCTTCCGTCTGGATTGATGACCGCAGCCAGAATCTTCAATTCCAGGCCAGGTCTCACAAAATTGATAGTCTTCTCATCTGCGTAAAACGCCTTTTCGAGAGAGCTATAAGTAAGCTTGCCAACGCCGCTTGTTAAACCGGCGACAGCAAGAAAAATTAGAATTATTCCTGCCGGCCAAACACGAGTCTTGATACGTTCGAGCATCATAAACCTCCTAGTTCCTGTAACGCCTTCAAATCTTTCTCTTCAACCCCGATCACCTTGTGACACGCATCGCAATCCTGAGTGATTGCCTTGCCCTGTGTCTTGGGCTTCAATTCATCGCCGTGACAGCGGAAGCAGCCTGGAGAGTCTGTGTGGCCCAGATGCTGAGGATATGTACCCCAAGTAACCTTCATTTCAGGCGATACATTGCGCTGATAGAGCGTAAGTAGAAACAGACTTGCTTTCTCAAGTTCCGCTTTGTGGGTGTTCAGCACACCGGGCTGGTTTTTCTGGTAGTAGCCAACGAGTTGGGCGGGAAGCAATTTTTCCGCCTCTGCATGGGATGCATATTTACCACCAAGAACTTCAAGTGCAGCCTTGCGGAAAAACGGAATGGTTTGCGGCAACAGGCCTTCTGTCATTGCTTTGTCCACGGCCCGGTCAGGAAGCTCAAATTCATGTGCCGGACGATTGTGGCAGTCGAGGCAATCCATGTGGCGGCGGAATGAAGACTTGACTTTCCCCGAAGAAAAATCTGACGTCGCGAATTCGGTCACTTGACCGCCCTTGGTTACTCGAAGCCCGAGGATTTTGTCACGCTTAGCGTCAGCCGCTTCATAGTCAATCTTGAGGCCACGGCCCATGTGGGCACCGTGAATGCCTTTTCCTTCCGCTCCACCGAGATTTAGCATCAGCGCTGTTTCGAGGCGGTCGCCATTATCGGCAAACTGTGTACGCCGCCACAGCTTGTTGCCGAAGTCATGGTTGCGCGAATGGCAGTTTTCACAAGTTTCTGAAGCAGGCTTCAGCGCATGAGGTGGCGACGGAATCGGCCTACTGTAGCTGCCTGCAAGGATGAGGTAAAGCTGCCGCGTTCCATTTAGCTTGGCTCGAATGAAGTTGCCGGCTCCTTCGCCGATGTGGCACTCTACGCACTTCACCTGTGCATGAGATCCAACTTGATACGCCATGTGTTCCGGTGCCATTACATGGCAAGCGGTACCGCAGAAATTGGGGCTCTCCATATAGCGGACCGTGCTGTAAGTGAGTGCCCCGCCGATCACCAGGTTCACAAAAGTTGCACTGCCGACAAAAATGATCAACCTCCGAATTCTGGGGTTTGCAAGCTCACTTTTTTTTCAGGGAGATGGAGTTGATGGTCCGGCGCTTCCTTGCGTCTTTGCATGCTGATCCCGATTGGCACCAGCGAAAGACCGGCAAAAAATGCCACGGGCAAAGCAACAAACTGAAGAATCCCCAGGTAGCCAGAAGCAGCACTGGCACCAGTTAGGAAGATCCAGAAGACAGTAGCTGAGAGCAGCAGGAAAAGGCCCGCTCGACTGATCCAGTTGTCAGTCAGATACAGGAGAGGCAAGAACCAGCGTTGTGCAAATTTTCCCATGCGGCTATTTTTCTAGCAGGGCGAGACAGTTATTGCTTCAGAGTCCGGACGTAGGCCAGGATATTGGCAATGTCCTTTTCGGCAGCGGCAAGACCCTTCATCTTGCCAACGCCCTCAATCGTTTCTTTCTTCAGCACAGCATCACTTTTGGACTGAACTTCCTTGGATCCCAAGTGCTTCATTTCCACTTTGAGCATTTTGGCAATAGCTGGATTAGCAGCTCCATCGGCGCCATGACATTTCTTGCAGGAAGCATCATAAGCGGCCTTGCCAGCACCAGCATCCGCACCAAAAGCGGAGATCGCGAGAATCGCAGATGAGAGTAGAGCCAGGATACGAGTATTCATTGCTAATGAGTCAAGCAACTTCAGGGCCATTTGAAAACTCTGCTAAAGCAGTATTTAACTATTCAGTGGGTGCGTGAAATACCCCACCCGCTGCGAATTTTTACCCAACTTACTGGTTATTCCAGCGAAATCTCGAAGCCACTTGACTATTGCAACTGTGTTAACTCTGGCCCTCTAATTGCTCTTTAAGGGCCACCAAAGGAGTTTGCGCAATGACTCTATCGCAACTCACGTCAACGTCTGAAGTACTCGAACGGCGCGGAATTAGCCGCCGCGACATCCTAACCTTTTGCACGATGACCGCAGCATCGCTTGGGCTGCCGAAAGAGGCCGCAGCGCAAATCGCCAACGCTCTCGATCACAAACCGAGGATCCCTGTTTTATGGATTCATGGGTTGGAGTGCACCTGTTGCAGCGAGTCGTTTATCCGGTCAACCCACCCGGTAGCTCAAGACATCCTCTTCAACATGATTTCGCTCGACTATGACGATGTGCTGCAGGCAGCAGCAGGTCATCAAGCAGAAGAGATTCGCAAGAAGATCATGAAAGACTACAAAGGCCAGTATCTACTGGCAGTGGAGGGCAACGCTCCAACCAAGGACGGCGGTGTTTACTGCACGATCGGTGGAGAGACTTTCAGTAGCATTCTAGAAGAAGCTGCGGCTGGTGCCAAGGCGATTATCGCTTGGGGTAGTTGTGCTTCTAATGGCTGCGTCCAGGCCGCGTACCCGAACCCCACTGGAGCAAAACCGGTTTACAAGATGATCACCGACAAACCGGTGATCAATGTGCCAGGCTGTCCGCCGATTGCAGAGGTAATGACAGGCGTCTTGAGCTACATCCTGACCTTCGACAGGATCCCGGAACTCGACAGCGCGCGCCGTCCAAAGATGTTCTACGGCCAAAGGATTCACGACCGATGTTATCGTCGCAGCTACTTCGACGCAGGGCAGTTTGTCGAGGCTTGGGACGACGACGGAGCACGCAAAGGCTGGTGCCTTTACAAGATGGGATGCCGAGACCCTTCTACTTACAACGCTTGTGCCTCAATGAAGTGGAATGAGTGCGTCTCTTTCCCGATCGGCTCTGGCCATGGTTGTATTGGCTGCTCGGAAGACAATTTCTGGGACAACGGTCCATTCTACGAACGCTTGGCTAATATCCCGACGCCAACTTCAGACTTGACTGCGGATCGCATTGGCATGGGCACGGTAGTCGCCGGAGCCATAGCGGCCCATGGCGTCGCAGCCCTTGTCAAAAACAAGCTAGGATAATCGTTCTGTTGAAATCCAGCCAATAAGAACATTTCCATGGCAGAATGATTTATGCCATTCGTCACGACACGTCAACGATTGATTTTGTCAGCTGCGGATCAAGGTAGACTCGAGGATCTCCGTCGCTCCCGC
>JANXLY010000031.1 GCA_025354885.1 Acidobacteriota bacterium
ACCGCTCCCCGCGCATCACTGTCGGCAGCTACGCCGACCTCAACGGCAAAAAGCAGAGCCACGATTGCGGCAACATGTGCCTTTAAATTGACCGCCATAAAGGCAAGCTTAAACCAATTGGACTGCATCTGCCCTTTTGTCAAGCCAAGGGAGAGAAAGTATTTTGGCGGAACATATAGCAAGACGAATCTATGCACAGTTGTTTATTGCTAAGTGCTGAGGCGATCCGACGCTTATTGAACTACACCAGCATTGTTTGGCGGCTGGAAGATGAATCCATCTTGAAGTGCCCATCGACCATCGTCATTGCCCCTCACGAGGAAGTCTTCCACGGCCTTCATCGCTTCTTCGGAAACATCGATGGCAACCAGATTGTCAAGAGTGATCTCGCACTCAGCACCTAAGCTTTTCAGTTCCTTCGTCACTGACTCAACGCTTGCATGCGCAACATCGATCAAGGCACGGAACGTGCTGTGTCGGCCACGTTCAACTACTCGTTCAAACTGAAGGAAACCGTCTCCTTGCAGCGTAGCTACAACCAAATCGCCTTTCGACACTCGATTTTCAAAAAAGGGAGTGCTCTCGATGCGATAACTTTCGCCAGCAGGTCGCGCCCATAGCTCCTCCCAATCTTGAGACTCTGGGTACCCGTCCGCTGACTTGACCAGTTTGAACCAGATTTCAACGGGCTCCGCGTTCATAGAGCCTACACTGCCGAATCCCTGGCTCATTTCTGCCCTAATTGGCGAAGCTTGCGGTGTTCCTCAACGTGGCACTCGGGGCATACGACCTTGCCATTGTCTGCCTTGCCCGGACCACCTTTAGCCGCTGGCTTCTTATGATGCCGCTGAAGTTGGTTGGGAGGCGTCGGAACGCCTGGCTTGTTTTGAATCTTCTCAACTTGACGCCCACAGCTCTCGCATTTATTCGCGCCGCCGTTCTGGTCGGCGTTGCGTACATCGATCTTCTTCTTTTCGCCGGACGTAAAGTCATTCGCACGTCGCTCGACAGTGGTGCCATTCTGCGGTTCCAGAGCGGCTCCCGTGAGGTTCTTCAGTCCTGTTCCCGCTACAGCCGCACCATGCACAAACACTCCAGCCGAAGCGATATTCAGAGGAACACCAGCGAGAGCGCCAACACCAGTCGCATCAAGAGCAAGACCCGCGCCTTCACCTCCGCTGCCGAGAAGCATTTCCGCCACGCCTTGAATCGATGATGCAGCGTCGCCGAAGGCTTGCCCAGTCCTGAAATCGTTGTTGCCACCTTCAGTTCGTCCAATGCCCAACACTTGATTTGTATTGAAGGCATTCATGAAACCGCTAGCCACGTCCTTCCAATCCTCACCGTTCGGATCGACTAGGCGTAAGGGATTATTGCGCACGTAGGCGTACTTGTTCCAACTCTGAGGATCGAAGGTGGCATCTGGGAACAGTTTCGGGTCCGCACTCGTAAACCGCCCCTGCGCCGCGCTCAAATACCTCGCCCCAAAGTAATCCAGCCCCGACTCCCCATCCCGTTCTTTGCCGGTAAACTGACCCGAGAAGGGGACGTAGCCGGAAACTGCCGTCGTAACGTAAGATTGCCCGGTCATGGGGAACCGCTAGAAGCCGTCGATTGCACCCATTTCATCAGGCACCAGTTCCCGGCGTAGCAGCATGCGAACACGATGCACGCTCCACCGAGTTGCACCGGCACCTTGGTTGACGCATCCCAGCCGGTTACGAAAAATTGGACATGAACAATGAATAGCGTGGCTGCGATTATGGGATACACCCAGGGGAGCCGACTTC
Organism: Acidobacteriota bacterium; assembly: GCA_025354885.1. Classification (GTDB taxonomy): domain Bacteria; phylum Acidobacteriota; class Terriglobia; order Bryobacterales; family Bryobacteraceae; genus Bryobacter. Next base: position 1,791 of record JANXLY010000031.1, read on the forward strand.
GCCACACCACTCCAAAGATGCCAGTGGTCAGCAGGTAGCCAGAGCCAATCATGAAGACGAACAACGTCCCGAAAAACGATAGTCTCAGGGTATCCACCACGGGACCCTTGTCGGCCCCTCTCCAAACAAGCGCAGTAAGAAACAACATGAGGAAAAATGTCTCAGAAAGCGTCTCACCCGACCACAACACGAGCCGCTTGAGAATCAACATACTTGGATCCTCACTTGCATCCTTGTAGTTTGTCTCCAGCGACGTCGCAACCGCCCGTCTGCCGGATGTGCTGGATCAGCGCATTTCCGATAGCCTCTCGGTCGCCCTGCTTCGAGAAATCGATATTGCGGCCAAGCTGTTTTCGCACACCATCCAGGACACCCAGGTACGCTTTGTCGGTACCAAAAACCGAGCCCAACTTGCGCATATCAGCCGATGGATTAAGTCCCGCATTGCTCTCTTTGACAAGCGTCTGATACGCAGCAGGGTCAGACTTCTTCAAGCTATCGAGCGAACCCTGTACTTTCGACTGCTCCATGTGTACCATTCGTGAATCAAGGTCCTGACCGCCCATTTTGCCGGATTGAATGTCGGCGGCTGCACCCCGATTCATCTGCAACAGGTCCTGGCCTACTGCCCCAAGGAACTGCTGAGTTGTACCCGAGATTGGCGCAAATGAACGGCTCATGAAACCGCCGTAGCCAACGTCTGAGTTGGCAAGCGCCTGTGACACAGCGGACGCCGCCGCAAAGAAACGAGTCTGCCCATTGACTCTCGCATCGATCTGTCCGTACTCGGTTGCCCGTCCACAGAAGGCGCTACCACTGTTCAGAGCAAAGCAGGCTTGCCCATCGGTATCTACGTGTGCAAGAGGGTTGTTGCGAACGTAACCGTACAGGTTCCAGCTTTGCGGGTCTTCGGGATGTTGATCGGCGAACGGTGCATCAGGCGAAGTAAACCTTCCCTGCGCCGACGACATGTACCTTGCCCCGAAGTAATCCAGCCCGGTTTCGGCATCCCGTTCCTTGCCGGTGAAAACTGTTACCGCAAACAGCCTACCTGTGGACATCATCATAGGCATGCGTCACCGGATTCGGGCTGGCGGATCACTAAGCAGCAACGGGGCTATGGAGACGTCAACCTCGGTGGGGAACCGGAGCGTAACGGTGGGGTTGTTCGGGTCAGCATGGACGTCTAGGCGATATCGATAGGCCACTGTAAACGATGTGGGTTCATGTTTTGAAAAAACCCATGTCCGCACGTTTTCCTCCGATGCGATGGCCAATAGCCGATGGCCATCTTCCGCATGCGCCATGACAACCTTCGCACCATCCGTTACGATCTTCAGATGCACAATCCCTTGCACTTTCGTTGCTCGTGCAACCGGTGGATAGAGCGGTACTGCCCCACCTGCAACCATAGGAAGAACCGCCTTGGGTGTTTGAGAAACGGCCGCTCCGAGGAATACCGCCAGCAGCACGAGGAGTATTCTCAGTGGTTGGGAAGTCATGGCGTCACCTTCAGTTACCCCACGGATTGTGAGGAATCGTCTCGGGATGGTTTTGCCGCCCTTGCTTATCCTTCATGTTGGTGATGAAGTTCGTTAGAGTTTTGTCCACCAGTCCCCAACTCGGATTCCATATCTGGTATCGGCCATTGCCATACGAAAGCGACGACGTACCGAGAGCCGATGCTGCCCAAGCGGAGGTCGTGTACCCTCGGTATTCCAACGAGAACGGGCTAAGGGTTGTTGCCTGATTGGCGTACCGAGGGTCGCTGATATCCGCGACGTGCGTTCCCTCGTGGGCGGCATTGATGGCCCAGTCGTTCGAGCCGCCGGTAGTGCGCTTCGGATCAAAGATGATGTTGAACCCTAGCTTACCCGTCTGTTCGTTGTAGAAAGGGTTCGTTTGGGCAGCCGCCCCATCGCCGGTCGGTCCAAATTGGACGTTCACGCTGTTCTTGTCATTTTCGGTTCCCATGGCACCTAAGGCAGCTTGCAGCCGGTCTTTTTCAGCGCCGTTCTTCATCCTGTCCACTCGCTTCTGAAGGTCCGTGATCCCCTGCTTCAGGTTGGCGTCGCTCTGCTCAAACTGCTTGTTACACCCCTTGTCGTCACCAGCACAGGTGTTTACGAGATTGTAGAGTCCGTTCGGATCAACGAACTTGAGCGGGTTATTCAGGGCGTAACCATAGCGGTTCCAACTCTGGGGATCCCATGGCTTTGCAGAATTCAGCATCGGATCCGGGCTCGTAAACCGCCCCTGCGCCGCCGCCAGATAACGAGCCCCGAAGTAATCCAACCCCGTCTCGGCATCTCGTTCTTTGCCGGTAATCTTTACCATTCCTTGACCAACGGTTCCAAGTCACTCCAAAGAACTGGTTGTCCCTGAGCGCTCTTCTGTCTCAACCGGGCGATAACTGCTTGATCAACCTTCGAAATTGATCGAGTAGATTCGATCACCTTGAGTCGATGCTCCGCCTTTTTCCCTTCTACGATTTCAAGCAAGACCGTTGCGCCGACTTGGGATAGAAGTTGCACATCTGCGGCATCGCCCGAAGAAATGTGATTCAATACTGCCCCAAGGCTGCCAATCGGCCGATTGAGCAGTGTCAAAATCGCCTCTGGGCTAAGGCCTTTTGATTGAATTTCTCTCTTCAGAGTCTTGCTTAGGACCTTAGTTTCGAGCCACGGTTGTCGCAAAAGCGCCCACGCCTCACTCGACATACTACCGTCTGTTGGGATGGCTGGAGAGAACCCAATCAACGGCCAAACTCGGCTGACAATCAGACTCAGCTCTCCTGCATTCAACCAGCCAAATCGTACAACTGACTCATCCAAGTTTCCTTGAATCACGCGTTCAAAGTACCACGCAACCCTCGCCCTCTGTTCGCAATTAGTAACCATTGTCCTCGAGAAAATCCATCCGCCCCTATAGAGGACACCATCCTTATTCAACAGAGATTTATCTTTGTCGCTAAGCGTGTTGTACTTGGATTCCCAAGTATTGCAACCGATATGAACCACGCCCAATGGTTGCGCTGTCAATGTTCCTGCGACCAAGAGAACGGCGCAAAAGAGTTTGCTTTGGCAGTACCGGATGATCATGGCCGCGGACGCTCCTCCAGGCGATTCGGCATCTGGGACGGGACAGGTTGCGGATTGCGATCCAATAAGATGACTTTGATCGCAGTACCTCTTCCTGCCCGTTGATCCTCGGCCTGCAATGTCTGAAAGCTATTTTGGAAAGAATCCCTCCCTGCGCGGCCGCCAGGCAAAAGCATACAGCCCTCGGAGCAGCCAGGCCCGACATGTATTTGAATATTGCCTCTTTGTCCATTTGGTCCAGAAATCGTTCCTGTACCAGGCTTATCAGCATCGCTAAGCTCGATGCGGAATCCTCTGATTCCGTCGTTTCGAGTAGCTCCAGAATAGACTCCAGGCGGAGCCTCCTGGTGGGTGCCGTAATTGCCTCTTGTCTCTGAAGCCGGGCCGGTCCTATTTGTATCTCGCGTTGCCTCAGAGGCAAACGAGCTTCCAGAATCATTAGAAACTACGATTCGATACGTTGGCACAGTCTCCCGAACTTGCTCCAACTGACCACGAGAGGCTTGAAGCTCTTGCTGGGTAAATCGATTGACATGGCTCTGGCCACTCGTTGAATTTGTAACGACCATACGAATGTCGCGGCCATCTGGATCAATGAACAGAAGCGGGTTATTCCGCGCATAGCCGAAAAGATTCCACTGTTGTGGATCAGCAATCCGCTTGGCAGTCATGAACACAGGATCCGGACTCGTCCACCGCCCCTGCGCACTGGACAAATACCGCGCCCCAAAGTAATCCAGCCCCGTCTCGGCATCCCGTTCTTTGCCAGTAAACTTCTGCTTGACGCCATTCGCAGTCGCACCGTATCCGTCCACTAGATGCCGATTGCCATAACTCGCACTTCCGGCGATCTCCTCTCCAAAGGGCCAGTAGTCGTAGCGGCCACTGACTGCGCGTGTGCTGCTCGTCACAAGTCTTGTCGATCCCAGGGCATCGGTCGTCAGATACTGCGTTCCAGCACCTTGCGCAGTGCCGCCTTCCTCGGCCACCAGCGCTCCACCGGCCCCATAGAAGAAGAATGTCGTCACCCCCTGATAACTCTTCTTTACCCGGCGCCCTTCCCCGTCGTAAACGTAAGCCGCACCGTTGCCCGCAACCAGTCTCCCTTCGCCGTCATAATCCAGCGTGCCGCTCACCTGCGGATGCGTCGTCATGTTGCCCGCCCCATCAAATCCAACAATCGCCGTCCCCGATGCTCCGTTCTTCGCCGTCACCACACGGTTGCTCCCCGCATCGATCCAGCTTTGTTGCACTGGCGTCCAGTCGCTCTGCGTAACACCGCTCACCGTCGCCCAGCGATTGCCGTAGCGGTCGTAGCTGCTCGTCTGCCCCCAGGCCCCGCCACTGCTACCGCCACTCACCACACTTTCGTTGAAACTACCAAGCCTGTTGACGCTGTCGTAACTGTAACTGGCCAACACATTCAGATAGCCGCCCGTGGACTTCTTCATCCACTGCCGCTGCTCGCTTACGTTGCCGTTATTCGATGACACTGTCCCGTAGCTCCACTTCAGACAGAGCTCATCGTCGGCGAAGACTCCACATTCGCTGCTGCCACCTGTGGACCCCGCGCGCTTGATCGTCATCTGCAGCCGATTGTTGAACTCCGCCCGTTCTACCAGTCCGTTGCCCAGCGTCCATTCGCTGAGCGCACCGTGTGGAGTATATTGGGCTCCGCTCGCGTAAGCTTCAGAGACTTGCGGATTTACGCTGTTCCTGCAGTCGCTCAGAGACTTGCTCGCGCTCCCCCACAGCAGCCGCAGCCCGGCGTCGAAACACTCCACCACCTGCTTCTGGCTCGGGTACTTCGTTACCCCCACCAGGTCGCTCGCGTGAAATTGATACTCGACGGATTTTGTCCACGCCGACACGGGACTCGCCGCTTCCGTGAATTGCGTCACTTTAGTAGTCCGGCCTGCGAGGTCGTGCAGGTATTCGGTGCGGCTGTCCAGATTGCCGACCCCGCTCAGGAATCCGCGCTCCTGCGAGGCTTCGTTGCCGCTGCACTGGATGGCGTCGGGGTTGCTGCTGCGTGTGACGATCTTGCCGTCGTAACAGTAGAGGACGGCCTTGGTCAACGCGCCCGGGCCGGAATAGCTCTTGCCCGTGATCCGGTTCAGCGCATCAATGCCCGTGCCGTCACAGGTCGAGCCGTTCCAGTTGCCCATATATGTGACCGCTCCCCGCGCATCACTGTCGGCAGCTACGCCGACCTCAACGGCAAAAAGCAGAGCCACGATTGCGGCAACATGTGCCTTTAAATTGACCGCCATAAAGGCAAGCTTAAACCAATTGGAC
>JANXLY010000060.1 GCA_025354885.1 Acidobacteriota bacterium
ACGCTCGTCCGAGCTTCGTTCCACGGACCCCAAGGCCGATGGGACACCATTCGTCTGCTGCTTGTTCATGCGGGTTCTCTTTCCCGCCCTGCTCTTTAATTAGGCAAATCGGAAGTGTCTCATGTATGTTGGCACAGAGGGGGAACCCTGCGCGCCTTGATCTCTCAGGCTGGTTTGACTCTCGAACAATTTTGGGAAACGCTACGCTAAGTCAGGCTTGAGACTCAACCCGCAACCCCAGCTCTGATGCAGTCACAGTAATGAAGATATCTGTCTTGCTTTTCGTCGGCCTGCAAGACTTCAACCGCCGCCGACATCCTGCCGGTTACACCTGGAACTGTCGCTTGAACGTCGAGCAAACTGAAGCTCAAATCTGGATTTTTCCAACCGCTGTCCTCGATTAGCGCTGCTCTTGTACCCCGCATCCAGCACTTGCCCAAGCTGAAAGGCACCCAAGCCGCTGCTCCGCTTACGAACGCAAGAAGTCATCCGTCTCAATTTTCGCTTGCCTTAAGATCGCTCGAAGCGTTCCCTCTGGAATGTCCCCAGAGTGATTAGGCAGAACGGTATAAAGATTTCGTTCCATATGAAACCAGACTTCGTGACTGCCCGCTGCCTGTCGGTCAAAGCGAAAACCAAAATGACGCAGCTTCCGTGCCACATCCCTGAAGCGGAAACCGTTCAGGCGTCCCATCTACGCTGCCACTACGATGGTAAATTCCTTACAATCACTCGTCGACGGCAAATCAACAACTTGATCGCGCTCTCGCCGGGCATCAATTAGTTTCCGTGCAACGTCCCTGGCAATTTCCAGAGTCTCAGCCACAGTTCTGCCCTGCGCAACTAACCCTGGAACATCGTCGGAAGTGGCAAGAAATACGCCTTCCGGCAGTGCTTCGACATGAATCCGGATTGCATGTTCCATATGCTGCGATCTTAACACCGCCGATGAAGCACAACGTGAAACGCAGTTAAAGCCAGGCCGAAAAGTGGATCTTTTACGCTCCTCGAAGCAGTTCTCGGACTTGAAGGGAATCCGGCCTAAGCAAGGCGCCTGTCGGTCACAATCCTCTCCAATACTCTTCGGGCTTAGCCCATCCTCGATCCCCTTTCCATTCCCCTCGCCGGGATCCCAAAGGGGGTCCCATTTTTGATTCACGCCACAAAAAAATAAATGTTTCGCTGAAAATAAAACACTTACATCCATTGAAACCGCCGCCGCTTCCCCCAGCATGCTACTGTCTTTCCGGACGCACTCGTGTGTTCCACGCCCAATCTCCATTCAAAGGGCCATCTCATGAAGTCAGAATCGAAACCACGCCAGCCTCGCCGCTGGACCACCGACAAACAACGCGCCGCCGCTCGCAACAACGGCAAAAAATCCAAAGGCCCCGTCACTGCCGCCGGCAAATCCCGCTCGGCAAACAACAACCTCAGGCACGGCATCTACGCCGACACCCTCAACCTCAGCGCCGAGCCCAACTACACAGCGAAATTCCGCGACTACCTCAATCGCTACGCCGCCTGCGATGATTCGAGTGAATCCGAAGTCGAAGCCCTCTTATCGGCCGCCCTCCGTCGCCGCAAGTTCGCCGCCCTCCAGGACGAACACTGGGCTTTCGCCCTCCAGGCTGCCCAGGCCATGGACGAATCCTTCGCTCACGCCGCAGCTCACCAAAAGCTCCTCGCCACCGGCGTACCTCTCCACAAACTGGAATCCGCCGAGAATCGCGAATTCAATCGCTTCCAGCGCCTGCAACGCAGCCTGATTTTAAAAATGCACGGTTCGAACCCTGAAATGACCGAACTCGAACGCCTCCAACAAGTTGAAGAGAAAATCCTCAAATCAATGCCCTCACTTTTCCACAATCTTCGCTGAATCACCAAATCTTATGATTAGCGAAATTTATGCAAAAGCCGACTTGCATTTGCGAAGCTTTTGCTTTAACCTATTAAGTATGACGAACCTGCTGAGCAACCTCCGCTACCAACGGCCTGCCAGTCTGCTCGTCTTTCGGGCCGTTGCCATTATCATTGGCATTATTCTCGTTGGAGTCGGGGTCGTACAAGTACCCTTAACTCCCGCCTGAGCGGCCTCCGGAATCTTAACTTCTAGGCCACTGGCGGGACATTAAATCCAGCCAGTGGCCTTTATCTTTGGGTCCCCCTATTGAGACAATCGTAACTGGCGATCATCGTAGAAATTACCGTAGAAATTACAGTAGAAATTAGCAGTATAGGAGTTTTCTAAATTTATGGCTTCCACCATCACCAATCCCGCCCCCACCGGCGCTCTGATGAGCGGCTCTCAAATCCTTCTCGAATGCCTCGTCCGCGAAGGCGTCGATCTCATCTTCGGCTATCCCGGTGGCGTCACTCTTCCTCTATACGACGCTCTCTACGATCACCAGATTCAGCACGTTCTCGTCCGTCACGAACAGAATGCCGCCTTCGCCGCCCAAGGCTATTCGCGCGCCACCGGTAAGGTTGGTGTCTGCTGCGCCACCTCCGGTCCGGGTGCCATGAACCTCGTCACCGGCCTCGTCGACGCCATGATGGATTCCATCCCCGTCGTCGCCATCACCGGCCAGGTCACCTCCAAGCTCATCGGTACAGACGCCTTTCAGGAAGCCGACACCTTCGGCATCACCCGTCCCGCCACCAAGCACAACTTCATGGTCAGGCACGTCAGCGAACTGCCGCGCATCATCCACGAAGCGTTCTACCTCGCCTCGAGCGGTCGCCCCGGTCCCGTTCTCATCGACATCCCCAAGGACATCTTCCAGGCTTCAACTCAATACCAGCCCGTCGATTCCATCCATCTCCCCGGCTACAAACTCTACACAGAAGGTCACACCGGCCAGATCCGTCGCGCCGCACAAATGATTTGGGAAGCAGACCGTCCCTTCGTCTACGCCGGCGGTGGCATCATCCACTCTCACGCCCACAACGAACTGCGCGAACTGGTCGAATTCGCAGACCTCCCCGCAGTCAATACCCTCATGGGTCTCGGCGCACTCCCCGGCAATCATCGCAACTTCATCTCCATGCCCGGCATGCACGGCTCCTACGCCGCCAACATGGGCATGTACAACACCGATCTGATCATCGCCCTCGGTGTCCGTTTTGACGACCGCGTCACCGGCCGTCTCGCCGCTTTCGCTCCTCACGCCAAGGTCATCCATGTCGACATCGACCCCAGCGAGATCTCCAAGATCCGCAACGCCGAACTCCCCATCGTCGGCGACGCAAAGAAAGTACTGACCAAACTCAACAAGGTCATGCGAGAACTCGAACCAGAAATGCGTCCGCTTAAAGCCGCGCAGCGCGCCGACTGGTGGGCCACCATCCGTGGCTGGATGGCAGAGCATCCGCTCGAGCCGCAGTTCTCAGTCGACGAAATCAAGCCCCAACATCTCATGGCTGAAATCGATCGCATCTCGGGCGGAGAAGCTATTGTCACCACTGACGTCGGTCAGCACCAGATGTGGGCCGCGCAGCTCATCCGCTACAATCATCCGCGCCTCTGGATCAACTCCGGCGGTCTCGGCACCATGGGCTTCGGTCTGCCTTCTGCCATCGGTGCGCAGTTCGCCCGTCCTGACAAACTCGTCTTCTCCATCGCCGGCGATGGCGGCTTCCAGATGTCCATCCCGGAATTCGCAACCATCGCCAACCACAAGCTGCCCATCAAGATCATCGTCATGAACAATGGTCACCTCGGCATGGTCCGCCAGTGGCAGGAACTCTTCTACAACAACCGTCTCAGCCAGGTCACCCTCGATAGCTTCCCCGATGCCACCATGCTCGCTGGAGCCTACGGCTTCAAGGGCAAGACCATCAGCAAGCCGGAAGAACTCCGCGCTGCCCTCGAAGAAGCGGTTAATGAACCCGGTCCTTACTTCCTCAACGTCAAGGTCACTTCTTTTGAAAACGTCTATCCCATGGTTCCCGCCGGCGGCGCCATCAACGAAATGGTCCTCGGCCAGCCCCAACCGGTAGAGGTCCTCAGCTAGGTACATCACAATGTTAGTAACTTTATCGATCCTCCTTGAAAACAAACCCGGTGCCCTGATGCGTGTCGTCGGTATCCTGGTCGCCCGCAATTACAACATCGAAAGTCTCACCGTCGCCCGCACCATGGATGAAACGCTTTCGCGTATGACTATCGTCGTCGACGTCGAACACAAAGTCCGCGCCCAGGTCGTCAAGCAGCTCAACAAGCTGGTCAACGTCCTCCAGGCCCAGGACCTCACCGAAGAACGCTGCGTCGCCCGCGAGATGGTTCTCCTCCGCGTCCGCGCCGAGATGTCCAGCCGCACTGCAATCCTCAAAGAAGCTGAAATCTTCGCCGCCCGCATCGTCGATTCGAGCGTCGAAGGCTTCGCCATTGAATGCACCGGCGACCCCGAAAAGTTGGATGAATTTATCGATTTGATGCGCAGTTACGGAGACATTGAAGTCACCCGTAGTGGTTTGGTAGCGGTAACACTCGACCCGAAAAAACTGCGCCTGGCTTCGCCCATTCCGATGGGCGCTGCCGAAGAAGAACCAGAGCAAGAACAAGAAAGGGTGATGAGCAAGTAATGCCAAACCGCTACTACGAAAAAGACGGCAATCTAGGCCTCCTCAAAGACAAGACAATCGGTATCATCGGATACGGTAGCCAGGGCCACGCCCACGCGCTCAACCTCCGGGATTCCGGCTGCAACGTTGTTGTCGGCCTCTATGAAGGTTCAAAGTCCTGGGCCAAGGCAGAAGCCGCTGGCCTCAAGGTCATGACCGTCGCCGATGCCACCAAGGCCAGCGACTTCCTGATGATCCTCGTCAGCGATCACATCCAGGCCGAACTCTACGACAAGGAAATTAAGCCCAACCTCGCTCCGGGCAAGACCCTCATGTTCGCCCATGGTTTCAATATCCACTTCGGCTTCATTAAAGCTCCCGAAGGCGTTGATATCACCATGGTCGCCCCCAAGGCCCCCGGCCATCGCGTCCGCGAACTCTACACCGAAGGTGTCGGCGTGCCCGCCCTCGTTGCCATCCATCAGGATGCCACCGGCAATGCGCTCCAGAATTCGCTCGCTTACGCGCTCGCCCTAGGTTGCCTCAAGGCGGGTGTAATCGAAACCACGTTCAAAGAAGAAACCGAAAGCGATCTCTTCGGCGAACAGGCCGTCCTTTGCGGTGGCGTCAGCGAACTGATCAACGCGGGCTTCGAAACCCTCGTCGAGGCTGGCTACGCTCCTGAAATCGCCTACTTCGAGTGCCTCCACGAACTCAAGCTCATCGTCGACCTCATCTATGAGGGTGGCCTTGGCTACATGCGTTACTCGGTTTCCGACACCGCCGAATATGGCGATTACGTCACCGGGCCCCGCATCATCACCGACGCAACCCGCGCCGAAATGAAAAAGGTCCTCGCCGAAATCCAGGACGGCACCTTTGCCCGCAACTGGATGGCCGAGAACAAGGCAGGCCGCGGCAAATTCCTCGCCATGCGTAAAAAGGGTGCCGATCTCCGCATCGAAACCGTGGGCAAGGAACTCCGCGAAATGATGACCTTCCTCAAGAAGAAAAAGGAAGTCGGCATCCCGCAAGAATAGTTATGCGAATCCTTACCTTCGATACAACCCTCCGCGACGGGACCCAAGGGGAAAACGTCAGCTATAGTGTGGACGACAAGCTCGCCATTGCGATTAAACTCGATGAGCTGGGCATTGACTACATTGAGGGCGGTTGGCCGGGGTCGAATCCGAAGGATAAGGAATTTTTTGCGCGCGCCAAGGGCCTCAAGCTGCATCATGCACGCCTCACGGCCTTTGGCGCAACGCGCCTCGCCCGCAACCCTGTTGAAAAAGACGCAAGCGTCAATGCTCTCGTCGAAAGCGAAACCCCCGTGGTTGCCATCTTTGGCAAGAGCTGGGATCTCCATGTCCATCGCGCCCTCGGTATCACCGAAGACGAAAACCTGAAACTCATAACTGAAACAGTCGGCTACCTGAAGCAGCATGGCCGCGAGGTCGTCTACGATGCCGAGCATTGGTTTGACGGCTACAAAGCAAATCCTTCTTACGCCCTGCAGACTCTCGAAGCTGCTGCTGAAGCCGGTGCCGACGCACTGGTTCTCTGCGATACCAATGGCGGCACTTTGCCCCACCAACTCGCCGAGATCGTCGCGGAAGTACGCAAACGTTTTGACAAAATCATCGGCATCCATTGCCACAACGATTCGGATGTCGCCGTCGCCAACACTCTTGTTGCCGTCGAGTGCGGAGCTACCCACGTCCAAGGCTGCATGAATGGTTACGGCGAACGCTGCGGCAACGCCAACCTCGCCAGCGTCATTGCCAACCTCGAATTGAAACTCGGCCACACCACCATCGGCCTCGACAAACTCGAAAGCCTCACCAACGTCTGCCGCTTCATCGCCGAGCTCGCCAATCTACCCTTGGCCAACAACCAGCCTTATGTCGGCAAGAGCGCCTTCGCCCATAAGGGCGGC
>JANXLY010000093.1 GCA_025354885.1 Acidobacteriota bacterium
AGCCGCATGGATTTTTGCTGTCATGCCGTGTGTAGGTAAGCGAGAGCGACGACTTTTGCGAGCGCCGGCGAAAACGCGGCGGAGGTAATTTCGGCAGCCGCATTCCCTTTGGTTATGAGCCTGGTTCCGGGAGCCGGGACAACGAGGCCGTCGATATCGAGTGGCATGAGCCCGCGATGGAGTTGGGCGCGGGCGCGGACACGTTCGACGATCTCCTGGCCGAGATAGCAACCTTTGCTGAAATGCAGCGCGTGGCTCTGGTTGGTTTCCTGCGCCAGGGAGCGGTCTGTGATGTCTTCGCCGTTGCGGGGTTTACCGTGTTCGAGGCGCACGATTCGAGCGGCTTCGGCGTCCGCTTGTTCGATTCCCGGTTGCGCGATGAGCGCAGGCTGTTCGTCGACCGGGGCGAAGACGAAGAATCCGGGAGATCCGGTGGAACTGAGACGAGCGACAAGCCGCGAGCCCCAGGGCGCGAAGGCGTAGTCCGCTTCGGGAACCGGCGCGCCGATTCGGGCGAGCACTTCGGCGGATCGAGGGCCTTCGACCGCAAGGGTAGTTGTCCGAGCGGTCGTGTCTTCGAAGGTCACGTAGCGATCGAGGTGGGCGTAGATGCGTTCGCGAACTTCGGGCTCGGTATCGATTAGCAAGTGATCCTCACGGCACAGGATGTTCGCGTCGGCCAAGAGGCGGCCCTGGGCATTCAAAAAGAATAAATAGCAGCCGGTGCCAGGCGTGAGCTGCTGAATATGATTGGTTGTGATAGCGTGCAGCAGACGGGCCCGATCGTCGCCATTCATGCAGATCCTGCCCCGCGCAGAAAGGTCGATCCACGAATTCACGCAATGCTTTGTAACCGTTCATGTAGTCGGGATCCAGTGGGAGTGTGGCGAGTTCCAACACAGCTACCAGGCTGCTGCTCCAGCGTGCTGCATCAAAATCTGACTCAGATTCAATGAGAATGCCGAGCGTGGCATCACCGTGTCGCAACCCGCTTCCTGCGCCAGTTTTTGTAAGTCGGTCTGCACGTGCGGCAGGTAGCCGAGGAGGCTGATATGCTTCAGCGCGGCTGTTCCTTTTAGCTTGCGGATCGACTCGACCGGACGGACGATTTCAAAGGTCAGATCAAAAATAATCAGCGCGGGACCTGCCGCTGCTTTTTCGAAAAGATCTTTTTCGGTCGTAACGTATTTGAGGTTTACACCGGCGTGTTTGGCTGCCCCACTAATTTTTACCTGGAACATCAGATCGTTGACTGCCGCGAGTACCGTCTTGCCCAATTGGTTTTCCATATTTTTCGTGGGGATCCTAAACTTGCTTATTCCGGTTGCGGGACGATCCGCAGATAGGGTTTGGGCGCTTTCCAGCCTCCCGGGAATCTCTGTCTGGCCTCGTCCTCCGACACTGACGGCAGGATGATCACATCATTGCCCGGCCTCCAGTTCACTGGTGTGGCAACCTGACGTCTGGCGGTGAGTTGCAGCGAATCGACCACCCGCAGCACCTCGTCGAAGTTACGGCCGGTGCTCATTGGGTAGCTAAGCATCACTGTTGATCTTCTTGTCGGGTCCGACGACGAATACCGTGAGCACGGTGGCATTGTCCGCTGGGGTACGGCCCTCCGAATTATTCCCGGCTTCGGCTGGCAGCATGCCATAAATTCTGGCTATCTTGAGTTCCGGGTCGCCGATCATCGGGTAGTTCACCTTGTGGCCCTGCGTCGCTTCGATATCCAGTGCCCACTTACTGTGATTGGCGACGGGGTCGACACTCAGGCCAATGATCTTACATTGTCGCCGTCGAAATTCGGGTTGGAGCCCAGCCATGTAGCCGAGTTCGGTTGTGCACACCGGGGTGAGGTCTTTCGGGTGTGAAAACAGGATCGCCCAGCCGTCACCGATCCATTCATGAAAGTTGATTGTGCCTTGTGTGGTTTCGGTGGTGAAATCAGGGGCTTCGTCATTTATTCGTAAGGACATCGGTTGTCTCCTTGTCTGACTCCGGGCCTGACTCCGGGTCTGATTCCGGCCAGGCTCCCTGTCCGATTACGGCGCTTGCGCCAGCACCGCCATGGCATCGGCCTCGGTAAACTCCCGGGTTTTTGCCGAGTGATTCATCGAGCAGAACTTCGGGCCACACATCGAACAGAAGGCTGCGTCTTTAAACCCTTCTTCAGGCAGGGTTTCATCGTGATAGGCGCGCGCCGTTTCCGGATCCAGCGCCAGTTCGAACTGCCGGTTCCAGTCAAAGGCAAAGCGGGCGCGGGACAGCTCGTCGTCGCGATCCCTCGCGCCGGGGCGGTGGCGAGCGATGTCGGCCGCGTGGGCGGCAATCTTGTAGGCGATCAGCCCTTGTTTGACATCCTCAAGGTTGGGCAGTCCCAGGTGTTCCTTCGGGGTCACGTAGCAGAGCATGGACGAGCCATGCCAGCCAATCATCGCAGCGCCGATGGCGGATGTAATGTGATCGTATCCAGGCGCGAAGTCGGTAACCAGCGGACCCAGTGTGTAAAAGGGTGCCTCGTGGCACATCTTGACTTCCTTTTCCACCTGCATCTGGATCTGGTCCATCGGAATATGCCCCGGGCCTTCGACCATCACCTGAATATCATGCTTCCAGGCAATTTTTGTTAGTTCCCCCAGCGTCCCCAGTTCGGCGAATTGCGCCTCATCGCTTGCATCGGCCAGCGAGCCAGGCCTTAGGCCGTCGCCCAAAGAAAAACTCACGTCGTGCTTCTTCAAAATTTTGCAGATGTCTTCAAAGTGCTCATAGAGCAGGTTCTGACGATGATTCTTCACCATCCACTCCGCCAGGATCGCGCCGCCGCGGCTCACGATGCCGGTTATGCGGCGGCTTGTCAAGGGGATGTATTGCACCAGGACGCCAGCGTGAATCGTCATGTAGTCCACGCCCTGTTCGGCTTGTTCTTCGATGACTTCAAGCATCACGTTGATGTTCAGATCCTCGACGCGGCGGACGCGCGACAGCGCTTCGTAAATTGGCACGGTACCGATCGGCACCGGGGAGTTGCGAATAATTTCCTGGCGGATGCGGGGAATGTCGCCGCCTGTAGACAGGTCCATCACTGTATCGGCCCCATAGCGCAGCGAACAGCGGAGCTTATCTAATTCGTCGTCGATGTTCGATGTCGTCGCGGAGTTGCCGATATTTGCATTCACCTTGCACAAGGAGGAAACCCCGATGCACATCGGCTCCAGATTTGTGTGGTGAATGTTGGCGGGAATAATCATCCGCCCGCGCGCTACCTCATCCCGTATCGTTTCGGCGGACAAGCGTTCACGCCGGGCAACATACTCCATCTCTTCGGTGACCACGCCCTGCCGGCCGTAATAAATCTGCGTAGGAATGGCGTCGTTCGACCGTTTGGCTACCCATTCAGTTCGCATACATCCCTCCATTTACGTTGCTTGTTCTGGCTGGCCATCACTTTGTTTTTTCCGGAACGTATCCCGCCGGCAGCGCGGAACCATCACCGAAGAAGTAATCGTCCATCTGCTTGATGATCAGTTCCTGCGCCTCCTGCGTGCCAAGATTCAGGCGATACTCATTCATGATCATCTTCATGTGCTCAATCCACATGCCCCACCCTTCTTTGGAGACATTTTCATAGATCTTCCGGCCCAGCGGATGTCCCTCGAACGGAACTTCACTGAGGCCCGGCATCTGCTTTTGAAATTTCACACAGAAGACGCTGTGGCCCGCTGGTTCCACGTGCGCCGCACCCGGATGGCCTCCATCACTGCTCATATGGCTTCTCCTTCCCTTTGTTCATGAACGATTCATATCCGGATATGCTTACCTGCCGCATTTTTAACCGGGTGCAGGTACGTTCGGGGCCTGCAACTCCTTTGACCAGGCTTCGAGGCCACCGGCCATATTGCGCACGTTGGTAAAGCCGTATGCCATGAAGTAGGAGGCAACTTCTAAACTGCGGTGCCCCGCATTGGAGTAGAAAACGATCCGGGCGTCTTTCGGCCATGTGTCCAATGCCTCAAACTTCAGCTCCAGTGTGAGGAATTGCGCCTCCGGAATATGGCCGTTTAGCCATTCTTCGGGAGAGCGCACATCAATAAGCGGCCAGCTTTCTCCGCGTTCGAGCGCTGCCTCCACGTCGGGCGAAGAAACCTCGACAAGCAGCGTTTCCTGCTTCGGTTTTAGCGCGGCAGCCACAACCGTCGGGAGGATTTGAAGCCCCGCCTCCACCTGCCCGCTTTCGAGGATGCAGGCAATTACAACCTCCAGCGGGTCTGAAATATTGTGGTCGCCGATGGCCTGCTCCAGCGTGTCTGCGGGCTGGTAGCCGCAGGCAGCGCATCCGCCAATATGGTAGCGGCGGAAGAGCCCCAGCTTCGCGCTGGGATAGGAGCTGAGAATTTCCTCCATCGTAGTACTCGCGCTGATCTCCAAGGACATATTCTTCTCCTGACTCTCTGCAAGAACTTCTGCGATTTGCATAAATGTTTCCTCCGTGCGATGCCAGGACGCAGCACCGCGGCCCGTGAGCATCCTCTCCCACGCGGAGAACCGGGTTCCCTGTTTCGGCGAAAGGCACCCCTTATTCAAGGTCCCGTGAATGAATAACTACACGCTGAACGAGCTTCCACATCCGCAAGTCGATTTCACCTGTGGATTATTGAACTTGAAGCCAGAGCCTTCTGCCTCGTCCACGAAGTCCACTTCAATGCCATCCAGGTATAGAAGGCTGGCTTGGTCGACAAAGACTTTGAACCCGTCCAAAGGGTACGCCTTGTCCAGCATGCCCGGGCTGTTCTCGAAATTCATCGAGTAGCTGAAGCCGGAGCAACCGCCTCCGACGACTGCGATCCGCAGCCCGGCCGGCCTTGGCTCCTGCCCCCCAATGATCTCTTTGACCTTACTTACTGCGCGTTCTGTTAGAGCAACCATAAACTATCTCCTTTTCCCTGTTTCTGTAAAGAGTCTATCTGCCAACTCGAATCAACAAGCCGTCTGCAAGCCCTTGTTTTCAGGCCACAGGATCGCGTTTAAAGTACTTCGCGTTCACTTCTGTAAAGTGCGCCCACTTCTCAGGCAAGTCATCCAGTGCAAAGATCGCTGACACCGGACACACGGGCACACAGGCACCGCAGTCGATACATTCGATGGGATCGATGTAGATCATATTCACACTCCCGAAGTCTGCTTCCTCCCTCCGGGGATGAATGCAATCCACAGGGCAGGCATCCACGCATGCGTGGTCCTTGATGTCAATACAGGGCTCGGCTATTACATACGCCATTGAATTACCTCTCCTTCCTTTTCCTTAGCGGCCCGATGCTGAATTCCCGAACTGAACCTGTTAGCAAGCGTTTTCACCCTCTCAGGATTTGCTGCGGTTCAACCTGGTTCCGGCTCGCCATCGCTGCCAGCGATTCCTTGATCGTCGGATTCCTGCCATACTCCACGTCTTTGCGGCGCACCTGATGGAAGCTGGTCAGAACGGCGTTCGCTTTCGCGAGCACTGCGATACGTTCGGCGTAAATATCCAGCTTTGAGCCAGGAATTGCCCAGAGTGCCACATCGTCCGTCAGCACGTCCAGATAAGCGCGCGCGCCACAGCAGCCAAGACTCAGTGCCGCCCGTCCGGTGTTGTACGCCTGCGGAATAATCGCGCAGGCAGGGCGGCCCATGGCTGGCGGCAGACCGCCCTCCAACTGCTGGGTTGCTTCGGAGAGAATAAGCATCTGGTCGGCCTTTCCGAATAGCAGCACGACGTCGGGTGCCAGCGGGATCGTCGCCAGCGGCCCGTAAACCACATAGGATGGACGCGACTCCAGCACGGGAATTGAAGCAACGTCCTGCTCACGAACATAACCCAGATCGGCGAAGATTTTTAGAGCGTCGCGACGCTCTGCATCGTGCGCTTCCGTGGTCTCCAGATTATGCGTGAACGTACCGATTGAGCACAGATCGTGATCGCCCGGAGAGGTGGCAAATACTTCGGTTGCTGCTTCCTGCCAAAACCGGCAACCCGCGGGAACGCGCCCCGTCCAGTTCCTGATACCCGCCGGTACTCTGTCTGTAAAGCAGATTGCGACCGGCGGCAAAGAGAGCGTGATTGAGGCGGTCAATGTTTGAGCGATTTGACTGGGATTGAAATTCATTGATTTCCGTTGGTGATCAGTCTCATGCTTCAATGCAGGGAGACGTGAGAAGAGAATTCTCCCAGGCCTTTGACCCAGGTAATCATCTGCTGCTCATTGCAAAGCAAGTGCTGCAGGGTGGTCCTTTTCAGGACGTCGTCAACGGCCGCCTGCACGGTGCGCCATAGCACCCGAAGGGAACAATCAACCGAGCGGACGCAGTCTTCCATTTGGCCGGTATGTGTCTCACAGAAGTCACCTCCGAACAGACGACCGCCGAGTACAGCCATCACGTCGGCAAGCACGATCTGGCTGGCAGGGCGCGCCAGAGAATAGCCGCCGGTACCGCGAGCCGCCGTAACGAATCCGCCCAGCCGCAGTATCCGCAGGAGCTTGCCTGCGTAGGCCTCTGAGACCCCTTCGGCCGTGCTGATCTCAGGAATGGTCAGTCTGCCGTCTGGTCCTTCCTGCCCGAGCCGGATCAGGCAGCGCAAACCGTATTCATCGTGCGACGTAAGTTTCATCGATAAGAAATTCTCCCTATCGGAATAATATCTTCAATGCCCAGTTCGAGTTTGGCCGCTTCCGACATCATTTTCTTCGTCCACGGCGGGTCAAACACCAGTTCGAGCTTGACTCCACTCACACCGGGGACACCTCTCACCTTCAATTCCACCTCGGGCGGCAGGGTGCCCGCCACGGGGCAGTTCGGCGCGGTGAGTGTCATTCTGATGGAAACAAAACGTGTCTCATCCACCTTGACCTCATAGATGAGGCCAAGCTCATAGATGTTGACGGGCATCTCGGGGTCAAAAATCGTACGCAGAGCTTTGATGACCTGTAGCCGAAGTTCGCCCGGCGCTATTTCAATGCCAGATGTCATTTGGGAATTTCCGCCTCTCCGGCATCCCGCAGCGCCGTACGTAACGTTTGCCAGGCCAGCATTGCGCATTTCACACGTGACGGAAACTCCCGTACACCCGAGAAAACCACCAGCTTGCCAATGTCCGCCGGCACCGGTTGATCGGTGGTCAGCAGGTCGTGGAACTTCGCCAGCAGCGCCTCTGCCTCGCCAACGGTTTTACCCTTCAATGCCTCGGTCATCAGAGAAGCCGAGGCGGTTGAAATGGCGCACCCGGCACCCTCGAATGTCATCGCGTCAATCACGCCGCCATTTTCTTTCAGGAAGACCTTGCAGCGATCCCCGCACAGCGGATTATAGCCTTCGGCTTTCCGGTTCGCGTCTTCGAGCGGGCGGAAGTTTCGCGGCCTTCTGCCATGATCGAGAATGGTTTCCTGATAGAGGTCGTTGATCATGCCGCGAAGATCTCCCTGACCTTCTGAATGCCTGCCACCAGCGCGTCGATGTCTTCCGTGGTGTTGTAAAACGCCAGGGAAGCCCGTGTCGTAGCCGAAACCCCAAACCGTTCCATCACCGGCTGGGCGCAATGATGACCGGCCCGGACTGCCACGCCTTCCCGGTCGAGGATGGTTGCGGCGTCGTGAGGATGCACCCCTTCGATTACGAAGGAAAGTACGCTCGCCTTTTCCCTCGCCGTGCCAATCAGGCGCAGCCCGGTAATGCTTTCCAACTCGCGGGTTCCATACGCCAGAAGTTCCTGTTCATGCGCCTCAATGGCGTCCATGCCGATCTGGTCCAGGTAGTCGATCGCTGCGCCGAGCCCTATGACGCCGGCAATATTCGGCGTACCGGCTTCAAACTTGTACGGCAGGTCGTTGTAAGTTGTTTTCCCGAACGTGACGGACTGAATCATGTCGCCACCACCCTGCCAGGGCGGCATGGCTTCAAGCAGTTTCTCTTTGCCATACAGGACGCCGATGCCGGTGGGTCCGAACACCTTGTGCCCGGAGAAAACGTAGAAATCACAATCCAGACTCCGCACGTCCACCTTCATGTGCGGAACAGCCTGGGCACCATCGATCAGCACGGGGACATTCCAGGCGTGGGCCGCCCTGATGATCCCGCGCACCGGGTTAATAGTTCCGAGGGCATTCGAGACGTGACTCACGGCAACCAGCCGGGTCCGGTTGTTCAGCAGTTTTTCGAACTGATCGAACTCCAGCTCGCCGCGATCATTGATCGGAATCACCCGCAGCACCGCGCCTTTTTCTTCACAGAGCATCTGCCACGGCACGATGTTCGAGTGATGCTCCATGGCCGAAATGACGATCTCATCTCCAGCGCTTACGTGCGTTCGCCCGTAAGTCTGCCCTACAAGATTGATGGCTTCCGTCGCACCGCGGACAAAGATGATCTCCCGTGTATCCGCCGCGTTGAGAAAGCGCTGCACCTTGCCCCGCGCCGCTTCATAAGAAAGGGTGGACCGTTCGCTCAACGCATGCACGCCCCGGTGGATGTTGGCGTTGTCCGTTTTATAGAAACGCGTGAGTGTGTCAATGACGCATTGGGGCTTCTGGCTGGTCGCCGCGTTGTCCAGATAGATGAGCGGTTTGCCGTATACCTGCTGCGCGAGAATCGGGAAATCCTTGCGGATGGCGGTTACATCAAGGCTAGTTGCGGAGGGCATGTAACCTCTCCAGGAGAATTTGTTCCAGCCGTGCGCGCAAAGACACTACCTTGACCCGGTCAATAATGTCGCGCGCGAACGCATGCATCAGCAGATCGCCGGCCTGTTCCTTCGCGATGCCGCGCGACTGCAGGTAGAAGATGGCCTCCTGATCCAGCTGGCCAATCGTCGCCCCGTGCGTGCAGCGAACGTCGTTGGCATGTATCTGCAGCTCAGGTTTGGTATGGATAGTAGCGTTTTCGGAAAGAACGAGATTTCTGTTGGTTTGCTTCGCGTCCGTTTTTTGCGCGTCTTTATGGACGATAATCTTCCCGTTAAAAACGCCAGTGGCTGCCCCGCCGAGTATGCCCTTATACAACTCATGGCTTGTGCCATGGGGCTTCGCATGATCGATCACCGTGTGATTATCGATATGCTGGCTGCCGGATGCCAGATAAAGGCCATTGAGGGTAGCTTCAGCTCCTTGCGCGAGCACGGCATTAATGTCGTTCCGTACCAGGCCGCCCCCGCCGAGCGAAATGGAATGTGTCGAGAAATTCGCGTCGCGGCCGACGTCTGCGTGGAGGGTCGCTACGTGGGATGACCGCGCATCCTCTTCCTGCAGCTTGTAATGGTCCACCACCGAGCGATCACCCGCCACGATCTCGGTGACGGCGTTCGTGAAATACTTTGCGCCGTGGCCGATGTAGCTCTCCACTACCGTTGCCTGACTGCCGGCTCCGACCACGATCAGACTGCGCGGATGAGAAATGACCGGTACTTCGCAGCCAGTCGCGAAGAATACGAGATGAATCGGCTCATCTACAACCACCCCGTTGGGAATCTCGATGCAGGCACCATCCTCAAAATTAGCAGTATTCAACGCAACAAACGCACGATCCTGGCAGGATGCGTAACGAGCCAGATGCTTTTCCACTGCCCCGTTCGCTTCGCTCAACGGAGCAGCAAAGATGCCCCGCGGAAGCTTCCCGGTAGAGAGTTCAGGCGAGTAGAGGCCATTGATGAATATCAGCCGGGGACCGCCCTCGTGCGGGAACAGACTCAGGTCGAGTTGTTCCCCTTCCCAGACGTTCAGACCGGCGGGCGCGGCCGAGAATTGTGTTTTGGCAAGGGAAGAAACATTGGTGAAGCGCCATTCCTCATCCCGTGTCGTCGGAAACCCCCGTTCAGCGAAACACCGCGCGGCATCCTGACGGATGGATGTAATTTTCATCATGCCGTAACGGCTTCCCCGACGCCGGCATAACCCGTTTGCTCCAGTTCAAGCGCGAGGTCCCTGTCCCCGGTTTTGACGATTCGGCCCTCAGCCAGCACATGCACGTAATCCGGCACGATGTAGTTCAGCAGACGCTGGTAATGCGTTACGATGATCATCGCTCTGTCGCGCGAGCGCAACCCGTTTACGCCATTGGCAACGATCTTGAGCGCGTCAATGTCCAGCCCGGAGTCGGTTTCGTCCAGGATCGCGAGCCTCGGCTCCAGCACCGCCATCTGGAAAATTTCGTTGCGCTTCTTCTCACCGCCCGAAAAGCCCGCGTTGACCGGCCGGTTCAGGAATGCCGGGTCCATTTCCACCAGCGCAAGTTTCTCCTTGACCATCGCAAGGAAGTCGATGGCATCCAGTTCTTCCAGACCGCGGCTCTTGCGGATCGTATTCAACGCTGCCTTGAGGAAGTAACTGTTGCTGACGCCGGGAATTTCCACGGGGTATTGGAATGCCATGAAGATGCCTTCCTGCGCACGCTGTTCGGGAGGCATGCCCAGCAAATCCTTGCCATCATATAAGATCTGGCCGGCGGTAACTTCATAGAGATCGCGCCCGGCCAGGACTTGAGCCAGGGTACTTTTGCCCGACCCGTTCGGCCCCATGATGGCATGCATCTCGCCCGCACCCACCGTCAGATCGACGCCACGCAGGATCTCCTTGCCGGCTACGTTCGCGTGTAAGTTTTTGATTTCCAGTAATGCCATCTTTTTTTCCTTAACCTACACTGCCTTCCAAACTGATTCCCAATAATTTTTGTGCTTCGACGGCAAATTCCATTGGAAGCTCCCGAAAGACTTCTTTACAGAACCCGTGGACAATCATCGAAACTGCGTCTTCCGCAGCGATCCCGCGCTGGCGGCAGTAGAAAATCTGGTCTTCGCCGATTTTGGAAGTGGACGCCTCATGCTCAACCTGTGACGACGTGTTCTTCACTTCGAGGTAGGGGAAGGTATGCGCGCCGCACTGGTCGCCCAGCAGCAGCGAATCGCACTGCGAATAGTTCCGTGCGCCGGTCGCGCCCTTGAGGATCTTGACCATTCCGCGGTATGCGTTCTGCCCGTGGCCCGCAGAGATGCCTTTGGAGATGATCGTGCTCCGGGTATTCTTCCCGATGTGGATCATCTTCGTGCCTGTGTCCGCCTGCTGCCAGTTGTTCGCGAGCGCGACGGAGTAGAACTCACCAACGGAGTTATCTCCCATAAGCAGCACGCTCGGGTACTTCCAGGTGATGGCCGAACCGGTCTCGACCTGTGTCCAGGAAATCTTGGAATTCACGCCCAGGCACTTGCCACGCTTGGTCACGAAGTTGTAGATTCCGCCCTTGCCTTCCTTGTCGCCGGGGTACCAGTTCTGCACTGTTGAATACTTGATCTGGGCATTGTCGAGCGCAACCAACTCAACCACCGCGGCATGCAACTGGTTTTTGTCCCGCATCGGCGCCGTGCAACCTTCGAGGTAGCTCACGTAGGCGCCTTCGTCGGCGATAATGAGCGTGCGCTCGAACTGCCCGGTGTCCTTCGCATTGATACGGAAGTAGGTGGACAGCTCCATCGGGCAGCGGACCCCCGGGGGTATATAGACGAAGGAACCGTCGCTGAACACAGCGGAGTTGAGGGCGGCAAAGAAGTTGTCGGAATGCGGAACCACCGAGCCGAGATACTTCTTAACAAGCTCC
>JANXLY010000120.1 GCA_025354885.1 Acidobacteriota bacterium
AGTGTGCGCATCGTACCGCCTGGGCCGGAGGGCAGGTCCTCGATCTTGTCGCGAAGTTCTACGATCATGCGTTCAGCCGTTTTCTTGCCGATGCCAGGGATGCGAGTGAGGCTGACGACATCGCCACCCCGTAGACAGGCGACCAGGCTTTCCACCGCAATGCCGCTCAATACTTTTACCGCTAGCGATGGGCCGATGCCGCCGACACTGATCAATTTTTCGAAGGCCCGTTTTTCAATTGCAGTGAGAAAACCATAGAGTGAAATCGCATCCTCAC
This sequence comes from Acidobacteriota bacterium, assembly GCA_025354885.1. GTDB lineage: Bacteria > Acidobacteriota > Terriglobia > Bryobacterales > Bryobacteraceae > Bryobacter. The sequence goes on from JANXLY010000120.1 coordinate 278, forward strand.
TCACTTTGGTGTAGATGCGGAGACTGATTTCCTGACCCGCGTCAGGCAGCGCCGAGTAGGTGCTGATGGGGACATCAACCTCATAGCCAACACCACCGGCGAGCACGATTAAAGTGCCGGCAGATTTTTCGAGCAAGGTACCCCGCAGGTAAGCAATCATAAAAACACCATAGCTTATGGCACGCCGATTATTTTTTGTAACAGAAGTTCATAGCGCCCACGCAGAGTTGCGTGGCGAAGAAGCAAGGCATCTTTCGAGGGTACTGAGGGTGGAGCCGGGGCAAATGTATGAGCTTTCCGACAACCAGCAGAAGTACTTGGCGAGGGTTGCTGAAGCGCATAAAGATCTGGTGCGCTTCGATATTGTGGAGAAGATGCCGGCAGAGCGGGAGAGCCCGCCGATTCATCTCTACGCGGGCATCATCAAATTTGAGCATTTTGAATGGGGAATCGAAAAGGCTACCGAGCTGGGAGTGGATCGGGTCATTCCGGTGCACAGTGCCCGTAGCGAGAATGGGTTGGACAAAGCTGTATCGAAGAGGCTGGAGCGATGGCGGCGAATCGCACTCGAAAGCAGCCAGCAGTCGAGGCGGGTTTTTCTGCCCGAGATCAGTCCGGTGATGCGTTTGAAAGATGTCGTGGCCAAGGCCGAAGGGCAGCGCATTTTTCTCGATGAGAGCCGCGAAGCCCTGGGGCTGGCAACGATTGTGAAGAGCGGAACTGTGATCAGCCTGCTGATTGGCCCGGAGGGCGGATGGACCGAGGAAGAACGCAGCCTTGCTTCGGCCGCATTGTGGAAACCGGCTAGTCTGGGACCCCGCATCCTTCGCGCTGAGACGGCGTGGCTTGCATCGCTCGCAATCTTGCGCTCTTAGCGCTCGCAGGGCTCGCGGTTGTTGAGGATGGGAAAAAAGAGGCGTCGGAATTCGCCTTCTTTGCGGCAGCTCATCTTGCGGCCATTTACGAAAATTTGCAGCGCATCAGGGCCGAAGAGTACTGCATTGTCGGCCAGGTTTGGGGTCATAAGGATTCGAAGGAATCCTTCGTCCTGAAAGTCGACTACAATCTTTGCCGCAGCGCTGAGTGTGGCGAGTCGGAGACCGTTGTGTTCTACGATCTGGTGGCCTTGAGCCATCCAGCGGAGATACCTTTCGCCCACGCGCGCGGCGAGCAGAGAGTGTTCGGCCGACTGTTGCAGGAGCTCTGGCGCTGGGGCAAAAAGAAAGTAAATAGCAAATAAAGTGCTACTCAAACGATGACGCTCCTCACTACGGCTGCTACGGGGGCCGAGCCGACGGGAATCATCGTAAAGAGGGGCGCGGTCTTGTGACGTTTGGAAACGATATTGGCGAGACGAATGATTGCCATGTCGCCCGAGCGTTGGTTCAAAACCAGTGCCATCTGGCTATCTGGAGTGAGTACTACGCAGCGCGGTTCTGAACCGACAGCGACCACTGCGGCGAGCTTCTGGGTTCGGACATCAAGTACAGAGACCGTGTCGGTAGAAGGGCTGGTGACAAAAAGAAACTGCGGCTGGTTTGAGACAGCCATCGGGCCTGGAGACTTGCCGCTCAATAGAGTTGCGGCAACTTGCGACTGGAAAGGGTAGACAACTACTACGCCATCGAGACCTTCCCCTGTAATGAACAGCTGGCCACCGTCCTGATTGAAGCAGAGGTTCTCTGGCTGGACCGGAAGGGGCAAAAGGACGACAACCTTGGCGCTTGCCGTATCGACCATAGTCAATTGGCGGGCCTGCCGGTGGGCAACCACCAACATGCTGCCGTTACTCAGGAAGCGCAGCAGGCCGGGTGCCTGATCGAGCTTGGCCATGGTAAGGGACTTTTGCGCAGCCTTGCGGAGGATGCCGATCTGATTCGATTGTGGGAATGCGACCGCGACGTCTTCGCTGCCGGGTGAGACTGCGATACTGCCGGCGATCTCCGGCAGTATCCATTGGGCGATGGGTTCAAGGCGCTGCCGGTCAATTGCGAGCATCTTTCTTCGATCTCCGCTCAGTGCCCAGAGGGTGCTTGCATCCCAATTCAGCCAGACGGAATCAGGGGCGACAAGAGTTCTTAGTCTCTTGGTAATAACGAGGTCGCTGATCTTCAGTTCTTCGACGATGCCATTCTCCGCGACCGTGATGAGGGAGTCCTGGTTAGGGACATCAATCAACTGGACCGGTTTGCCTGAGGGTTTGATGCGTCTTTTTTCCAGAGCGAACGCAGCAAGGTCGACGACGGCGATGTCACCGGAATCACGAGTCGCGACGAAAGCAAAGCCGACAAAGGCATTCTTTGTACGCGAACTGCAGCCTGCAAAGCCACTAGCGAGGCTTGTTACCAGTAAAGATCTACGCGAAAGCACACTCGCTATTATGAACCTTGTAGGATGCTTCCCGCCTTATTGCTTGCTTTTCAGATACCGTTCGGTCTGCCTGCCGCCCTTGCGGAATGGAAGGCGGAGATCGAAACCCGTACTTCTAACCGGATCGAAATTATACGAATCCCCGGAGATCCGCTCCCGGCTGAGGATCGCGATGTGCTGTATTCCTATTTCAATCGCCCGGATTTTGCGGAATCCTTTTCGCGCGCTCAGGCAATTACCTTTCGCTATGAGACTGAAGGCAGGTCCCGGAGTCTGATCCTGCTGAACCTGCCGCGCATGCAGCGGACGCAGAATACATCGGCTGCGCTAATTGCGCATGAATTGGGGCACTTGTGGCTCGATTCGCTCGGATTACCCTCACTCGAATATGAGCCCGGGCCGAAGGCCTGCCTGGCGATCCATACAGGTGATATCGTGCAACATATCCTGTTACGTGCGGAGAACGATCGAAGAGGGATTCCGTGGCGTCCATCTTATGAGCGCGACTACACGGCTGCCAGTGACTCGCTGCTGCGCGAGCCGACTACAGGCGCTGGGGATGATTGCTTGCGGGCTCAAAGGCTGAGTCTGATGATAGATCTTCGGACAGGGTTTGAGCCAAAATCATTTGCCGCTCGTGAAGAGTACCTGGAGGCTCTTGCGCGGCAGGATCGCGAAGCTGAAGCCATCGCAATCGAGTTGATTGAGGAGTTTGATGGCAAGCTGATGCTTGAGAAGAGTGCTTATGAATGGGCCCTCGAACGGTCTCGTCTTGCGGTGAAGCGGCTTCTGATTAGCCCAGCAGTCAGGTAAGCCAGCTCCAAGCCTCACAGGATGTCCGCTATGCTGAATCTTTGCATGTTGGAGATTCAAGTAGAAGAGCCCCGGCCGGGCGCAATTGTAATTCGCCTCTCGGGAAAACTGATGATGGGTCCGGAGAGTGCTGCCCTCGAATCGATGGTGAACGGTCGCCTCGATGCCGGGGCGAAGCATCTTGTGTTTGATCTTTCCGAATTGAAACAGATTGATTCAACTGGCATCGGTCGCTTCATATCCACTTACAACCGCTTGATGCCGATCTCAGGCACGCTTGGCATGGCGGCCGCCATGCCCGTTGTGAGGCAGAGTTTCCGCGTAACGCGGCTCGATACAGTTTTCAAATTCTACGACTCGGTCGCGGAATCCGTTGCGGCGATTCCAGCGACAGAGATGTAGTGCATGCTCGCGTCATGTAGTTGACCGGATGGTGTCAATCCAAAATACGGCATGACTCCAAAGCGGGTGAAGAGCAGACTGCGCACCAGAGCTTCTGCTGGCCCCTCGTTAAAAGTTGTGATGGTGTACATGACCAGGCCAAGTGCGGGCATGCGTTCCAGTGCTTGAACGAGAAGCGCACGAGCGACACCTCGACGACGATCACTGGAAAGAACAATGAGCTTTTGCAAATCAGCACGATGACTCAGAGATTCGGCCTTGGAGTAAGCGATCTGTAGGGCTCCAATCAACCGGCCAGCATCAAAGGCAGCCAACAACTCCCTCTCTCCTGATTCCAATTCGCGCGCTACACCGGACCAGTAACGATCAAGCTTATCGACACTCAACGGAAACAAAAATCCGACGCTTGCGCCGTGCTGAACTGCATCTTTCAGTAGCTCTTCAAAGTCCGCTTTACGCTCCAGCACTTCGAAGGCGGCAAGTCTGCGAATCTCAAACACCCGCGCTCACTTCCTCCTCCCTGGAGTCAACCAGATCGGTACCCTTGAGAAGTTGATAGACGGCTTCGTGGAGCTGGAGGGCGAGCGCTCCACGGTCCTTGACGCTGAGCCCGGCAGTAGCGACCGGATCCCCGATACGAAGCAATACTTTGCCCGGCGAAACTGTACCCGAGCCGAAGGGGAGAACCTTTTCACTGCCGGAGATGGCGACCGGCACAACCTGAACGCCAGCATTAATCGCAATGTAGAAAGCACCTTCGCGAAAAGGTTGGAGCTTGGCATTTGCCGAACGGCCGCCTTCGGGGAAAATCAAAATGCTGATGCCACGTTCGCGAATGATGCGACCGGCCTCGGCCATGCTCTTGACGGCTTCTCGCGGATTGTCACGGGGGACTGAAATGTGACCGGCGCGGCTTAAATGGTAGCCAAGGAAAGGAATCTTGAAAAGGCCCTTTTTGGCCATGAAGCGGAATTGCACAGGAATGGCTGCGAGGATGCACGGGGTATCCATGTAGCTCAAATGATTGGCAACAAAGACGTAGCTCCCCTTGGGGTCAATCTTTTCGAGGCCTTCAATGCGGAGTCGAACGAAGCTGACCCGGAGAAGCATTCGTGCCCAGGCACGGGCAATGCTTACCTGCATCCTTCCTGTCGATTCAAAAAGCGACACAACGAGATTAACCGAACCATACGCGATGGTGCAGACGATGATGAGTGGGTCGATGAGGAACAAAGCCCGCAGTTGAGACAGCATGTACTTTTTCTATTGTAGAAGCGGACGAGCCTCGCCTACCACAAACAATGAGCCAGTGATGAAAACCACGGCGTCTTTGGGGGCAGTCGCGAGCAGAGCAACGGCATCTTGAACTTGCTCGCAAATCTGCACTTTGGGGTGTGGACAAAGGGCAAGGATCGACTCGGTTTCGAGAGAACGCTGCTGATTGGCGCGCGTGAGAATGAGGCGCGAAGCGACGGGAAAGAGTTCACCTGCGATCTCCGTGACATCCTTGTCGCGCATAACGCCAAAGACGATCCAGATCTCTCGGCCCTGAAAGTGACGGTCCATGAATTGGCGCAGACGTCGCGCAGCCGAGGCGTTGTGTGCGCCGTCCAGGTAGACGAGCGGATCGCGGCGGATCAGCTCGAGACGGCCGGGCCACACAGCCTTGGCGATGCCAGCGCGAATCGTGGCTGGGGAGATGCCAAGCCTGTTTAATGCGACTGCTGCGGCAAGGCTGTTGCCAACCTGATGCCCACCAGCGAGCGGACAATCAATTTCAAGCTCTACGCCCTCTTTGGTGGCCCGATAGTGGCAGCCATCAACACGCAGCTCCAGCTCCGAGATTTGCCAGGTTGAGACATCTTCGAGATCATCCGAAACAAAGAGGTGCTTGATTTCAGGGTGCTGGAGGCCGAGCACAACTGGACGGCCGGGCTTTATGATCCCCGCCTTTTCGCCTGCGATCTGCTCCAGAGTGTCGCCAAGATATTGCTGGTGGTCGAGGTCGACTGGAGTAATGATGCTAAGGATGGGGTCGACGATGTTTGTAGCATCGAGGCGGCCGCCAAGTCCCACTTCAACCACGAGCCGTTCGACTTTCGCTTCGCGAAAGAGCCAGAAGCCCATGGCGGTGACAGTTTCAAAGTAGGTTGGATGCGAATCGATGCTGCCAGCGGAGAGCAAAGAGTTTGCTGCGGCATGGACGACATCAAAGGCTCTTGAGAAATCGTGCTCGCTGACCGGCTGGCCAGCAACGCGTATGCGCTCCGTTGGGTTGACGAGATGCGGACTCGTGTAAAACCCCGTCCGAAAGCCCTCCTCGCGCAGGGTAGATTCGAGCATCGAACAGACGCTGCCCTTGCCGTTCGTACCCGCCACATGGATCACCGGGCAGCTGTTCTGGGGGTTACCGAGAGCCGCGAGGAGATGTCGAATCGGCTCAAGCCCGAGCTTGATGGTCTTGACTTCGTTGCCTAAGGAATAAAGATATTGGACCGAAGAGGGGAAATCCATCTAGCGAATCTACGGCTTGGTCGAACAACCGTAAGAACTGGGCACGCGCCCACCCTTGTTGAGTTCTTTGTAGCCAATCTCGGTGTTGTAGTAAATTCGCGAGACCAGGCTCTTCAGCATTCGGAAGAATGCGTGGCCCTCGTCGATACCGTATTCTGTTTCGTGATCGAGTGTTTCGAGAACGCGCACCTGATCTGCGGAACTCAGCTTGAGAAAAGGCTTCTTATATTTGCCGTTGGTATAGCCGTCAAGCCAGCCAAGGCCATCAAGAAAGCGGACTCGCTCCGTGTCAGGACCATCCGTAATGAAAAGATCCACAAAGCGGTGGACTAGCGCCGCTTTGGCACCAGGAGTGTCCGTGGCCGGAATGATGAGATCGCCGAGTGCTTCAACAGTTTCCATCTGGTGAGCGTCGAGGGTTTGAGCTGTCCAGGATTCTGCCGCAGGCAGGCCTGCGACCGCTACGGAAACCAATCCGGCCCCAGCCTTAAGGGCAGCGCGTCGTGGAAGTTCAAATTGACTCATCGTGATTTCACTTTATATCAAGTTCCACGTCTTCAAGAGCCAGGCGAATTCAAAGGCGACTTCTTCGATGCGATCATACCGGCCGGAAGCGCCGAAATGACCTGCACCCATGTTGATCTTCAGCAGGATTTCGCTGGGGTGCTGGTTCATTTCACGCAGTCGGGCCACCCACTTGGCTGGCTCCCAATAAGACACACGAGGATCGTTAAGGCCAGCGGTGGCAAGTATCGGCGGATACGCGGCTTCGCGGGTGTTGTCGTACGGAGAGTATTCACGCATAGCGGCGAAAGAGGCAGGCTCGGCCGGGTTGCCCCATTCTTCATACTCGCCGACCGTTAAAGGCAACGAAGCGTCAAGCATCGTGTTGATTACATCAACGAAAGGCACATGAGCGAGTACGCCGCCGAACAGTTCGGGCCGCATAGTGACCGCAGCACCAACAAGCAGCCCCCCGGCGCTCCCGCCCTCGATCACGAGTGTCGACGTCTCGGTCCAACCATTGGCAATCAGTGCCTCGGCGCAGGAGATGAAGTCCAGAAAGCTGTTGCGCTTGTGGATCATGCGACCAGCGTCGTGCCAGGGCTGGCCCATTTCAGCGCCACCGCGAACCTGAGCAATCGCATATACAACACCCCTGTCGATCAGGCTGAGACGTGCGCTATTGAAGCCGGCATCTGAATTTGAACCATAGGCGCCATAGCCGTAGAGCAGCAGCGGATGGGTCTTTTCACGATTAATATCATTGCGATAAATGAGGACCAAAGGGACAGCAGTACCATCGTGACTGGATACGGTAATGCGTTCAACCTCATAGCGCGAGGCATCGAAATCACCCGGCACCTCCGTGCGCTTCTTCAGCTCTTTTTCACCGGTCGCGAAGTGGTAGTCGAAGACGCTGGGCGGCGTAAGAGGAGACTGAAACTGATAGCGCAGTGTGTCGGCTTTGAATTCGAGGTTGCCCATGAGGTTGACGGCATAGGCGGCTTCGCCAAATTCAATACCGTGCCAAATTTCATCGCCAAGTTTGCGGAATCGAAAGCGCCGCAAACCTCCGCTGCGCTCCGTGATGATCAGATAATTCTCGAGTGCCGTGACACTTTCGAGGAAAACGTCGGCTCGGTGTGGAAGAACTTCTTCCCAGGCGTTCTCGTCCCAGTTTGAAACTTTGGTTCGCACCAGCCGGAAGTTGCGGCCACGATCATTGATGCGGATGTAGAAGTAATCGTCCTGGTGCGTGAGGCTGTATTCGGTGTCCTGCTGCCGAGGACGCAGCACGAGAAATTCGCCATCTGCCTGGTTGGCATCCTGCAGCCAGAGTTCGGTCGTGGTGGAAGAGGCCACTTCAAGGATCAGGAATTGATTGCTTCGGGTCTTGTAGATGTCGACACGAAAGCGTTCGTCGGCTTCTTCGAGGATCAGTTGATCTGCGCTTGCATCTTCTCCCAGTCTGTGGCGAAAAATACGGAAGGGCCGGCGGGCCGCATCGAGAACGCTGTAAAAGAAAGTTCTGTTGTCGGAGGCCCAGGAAAGTGTGTCATAGGTCCGCTCAATGCGATCAGCAAGCAGTCTGCCGCTGCTGAGATCCTTTACCCGAATGGTGTAATCTTCGTCGCCCTCGAGGTCCGTGGAATAAGCGAGGAGTCGATGGTCGGGGCTCGATTCGAGTACACCGACACGGAAGTAATCTTGCCCTGCCGCGAGTTCATTGGAATCGAGGTTAATCTGTTCCTGAGCATCTGCATTTGCCAGTTTGCGGCAGTAGATGGGGTATTGCTTGCCTTCTTCGGTCCGAGAATAGTACAAATAAGGCCCCTCTTTGACTGGGACGCTGAGGTCTGTCTGCTGGATCCGGCTAAGGATTTCGTCGTAGAGCTTTTTTTGTAAGTCGCGAGTGCTGGACATTGCCGCATCCGTGTGAGCATTTTCGGCGGCAAGATGAGCTAGAACCTGGTCACTCGATTTCTCCCGCATCCAGGCGTAATCATCGGACCATGCCGTGCCGTGGAGCTCTCGCTCGACCGGATTTTTGTGCGCCTGAGGAACCTGCATACCTTAGAGGCTAGCTAAACTCGCTGTATGCGTCGACTTATCTGGCTATTTATCGTGACATTTGCAGCCTTTGGGCAGCCTCTGGTGATCGAAGGCGACCGGCTGCGTGCACATATTCGATTCTTGGCGAACGACCTATTGGAGGGCCGCGCGGTCGGAACGCGGGGCGGCCAACTGGCTACGCAATACCTGGCATCAGCCCTCGAGGCTGCCGGCGCGCAGCCGGCCGGTGAAGGCGGAACCTTCTTTCAACGCGTGCCCCTTTCGGGCGTCCAGGTGGACCCTGCATCCATCCTGACAATCGGCGGCAAGCCGTTGGCATGGCGCACCCATTTTGTTGCTTCAACGCATACGCAGGAGGAGACACTTCGCTTTTCAGCGCCGCTTGTCTTTGTCGGACATGGCATCAAAGCGCCTGAGTTTGGCTGGGATGACTACGCGGGTGCGGATGTGAAGGGCAAGATCGTTGTGCTCTTCACGGGTGAGCCTCCAAGTGAGAACCCGGCGTTCTTTGCTGGCAAAGCGTTGACCTACTACGGACGATGGACCTACAAATTCGAGGAGGCTGCACGCCAGGGAGCGGCCGGGGCAATCATCGTTCACACCGACGCAACGGCAAGCTATGGCTGGAGTGTTGTCGAAAATTCGTGGGCGCGTGAAGACATTCAATTGGAGCGTGTGCCTTCGGATCTGAACTTGCGAATTGCCGCGTGGATTTCAACTGCCGCTGCGCGGCTGGCGGGCTTCGATGTGGAAGAGCTATTGACGCGCGCCGATCAAAAAGGTTTTGTTGCGCAACCGCTACCGCAGATCGTCGGAGTTGCCATCAAGGCGAAGCTAAGAAAGATTGAATCGCAAAACGTGGTGGCCCGCATTGAAGGGTCTGACCCAGGCGCAAAAGAAGAGCACGTTGTCTATTCCGCACACTGGGATCATCTTGGGGTTGGCACCCAGGGCGAAGACCGCATCTTCAATGGAGCGGTAGACAATGCGACGGGCTGCGCGATGCTAATCGAATTTGCGCGGGCCTGGGCATCGATTTCGCCACGACCGAGACGCTCGGTGTTGTTTCTCGCAGTTACAGCAGAAGAAAGCGGGCTGCGGGGGTCAGAATACTATGTGCGGCATCCCCTGTTTCCGCTTTCTGCAGCCAAACTGAACCTCAATGTGGATGGAATTTTGCCAGGTGGCAAGCCTGCTGGGTTGATTGCTTTGGGAGAAGACAAAACAATGGTCCGGCCGCTTCTCGAGGAGGTTGCCAGGCGCTTCGTGCTTCCACTCCTTCCGGACCCTCATCCTGAAGCGGGCCTTGCATTCCGGAGCGACCATTTCAGCTTTGTGAAAGCTGGTGTTTCTGCTTTTTCCCTGATTCCTGTTGATGTCCCTGGCGAGTTTGCCCGAAATTACAACACTAAGCATTACCACCAGCCTTCCGACGAGTATTCTTCGGACTGGGAATTGACATCGCTCGAGGCCATTGCCAATTTGGCGCTTGTTCTCGGAGTGAGTGTCGCTTCGCAGCCTTAAGCCACCTTCTTCTGACCGCGCTTCCTTGTAGGAAATCGATGAGAAACCTCGTCGCTGCGCAGAGGCATTTCAATCAGGTTTGTGGAAGCGACAACCGTTTCGTCGAGTGTCGTTTCGGGCCTCTCCCCGCTTCGGCGCAAATGCATGACAGAAATCTTCTTTCTCGCAATACCGCTGAAGTATTCATCCAACGGAAACAGGGCGTAGGGCTGCATTTCTCGGAACACCCGACCCAGTTTCTCTTGCAGAAGATAAACGCGATGGAAAAATGTGCCTTTATCGACACCAATCTTGTCGATGCACAGCTTCCAGTCCGCACCATAGAGAAAATGCCACTTGAAGACTCCGTATTCCTCCTCGTTGAGAGAACGCCGGGAGGTTAGTTCAAAGTCTGCAATGTATTCCTCATTGCGCCTTCCCCAGAAGCGATTTCCAGTCGGGCCTTCAGCATGATCCAGAGTAAGGTTGCTGGTAACTCCTGCCCTTTCGACGCAATGCCGGTAGCGCACAAAGCAGGCACGAAAGATTGCGCGGAACACACACCCGCAAGGTCTTGCCTCTTCTCTGACCGGTGTTTTGCGAAGTCCCAAACCCCGGCAAAACACGCACGCTGCACTGGCCAATCCGATAGTTTCACTACGAGTCCATTCCATTGTCGTAATTCCTTTTATTATTATTCTTTTTCGTCGGCAGGCCAGAATCCCCTCCGGCACTGCATGAATAATAATTATCGATATATCGACTTAATTCAACAAGTAATTTAGTGGAGTCCTAGAACTATCCCAATACTATTCGTCTATCTAATTGATTATGAAGGCTTTGTCCGTTGAGCCCAGTAGAGATGATAAATATTTATTCAATAAATAAACAGAGATTATTATGATTTCTATGTTTTTATCTTCTTTGACTCCCGATATACCTCTAAAACTTCACGTGCTGTTCGATCCCAATGGTAATGGCCAGCTTGCGTATGGCCCTTCTGGATCAGTCTTGCCCTAAGTTGTTCATCAAGCAGCACTTCGCGGATTCCACGGGCAATGTCGAAGACATTTTCCGGGTTGATCAGGACTGCCGCGTCACCCACCACCTCTGACAGAGAGCTTGTACCAGAACAGACAACCGGAGTGCCAGAGGCCATCGCCTCAAGCGGCGGCATGCCAAAGCCCTCGTAGAGTGAGGGGAAAACAAAGGCCCGAGCAGCTGAATAGAAAACACGCAAAGTCTCGAAAGGTACGAAACCGAAAAAACGTACGAAGGGTTCCATACGGGTCTGGATCACCATGCGTCGTACTTGAGGATGTTTCCACATTTCATCGCCGATGATGATGAGCCGAAGGTCTTTATACAGAGGGTGATTTTCGAATTCGTTGCGAAGAAAAGCAAAGGCCTCAACCAGTCGGGGAATATTCTTCTGCGGCCTGATGCTGCCCGCATAAAGTAGAAACGGGTAAGAAATCTGGTAACGGTCGAGTGTCTTCTGCCGCTCTTCCTGCCATGCAGCAAAAGCAGGACTACCTGAGGAAGCCAGATGAGAATGTTCCAGAAAATGCGGATCCGGCGCAGAATAGATCTGCCGCATGCGATCATGCGGGACACGCAGAAGTTCTTCAACATCGCGCTGTGTGGATTTGGACACAGCGATGATATGTTGCGCTCGCAGAAGACTGCGTCGAAATCGGAAGAGCCTGTATTGGTGGCGGAATGAGGTCGCCTCGGCCTGCTGCACATCGGGAAACAGCAGGCTGCTCATGTCGTGGATCGTAACGATATAAGGCTTCGGCATCAGCAGCGGCGCTGCATTGAGCGGGACGTGGCAAAGATCGGGCTTGAGGCGATGAAGAAAGAGTGGAAAGCTGATCTGATTCAGAAAGCCTGAGTCAGAACGCGGAAAGACGGCACGCCTGAAATTAGGCGGCAACTCGCCAAACTCACGCAGATCCTCTTTCCGGCCAGCGAGAATGTAACGATGCTCTTGGTCAATCCGAGCCAACGACTGCACCATGTTGCGAATGTACGTGCCAATGCCATAGTCTCTGGCGTGGCGGACGTCAATCGCGATGCGCATGGTGCGCCCTAGCTGACGCCAGCTGGGGCAAGTCTCCAGGAATACAGCGGGAAGCCCTGCGTAAGAGTGTAGACACGCTTGCGTACGGAGGCGCTCATCGCTTCACTAGCCGGATCCGCAAGTACTTCTGCAATGAGACGGGCAACCTGTTCAAATTCTTTGTTGCCAAAGCCGCGCGTAGTAAGCGCCGCAGTACCGAGGCGAATGCCACTTGGATTGAGCGGAGGGTTGACGTCGAAAGGAATAGAATTCTTGTTGACGGTAATGTGGGCTCGGTCGAGAGCTGCTTCGGCCTCTTTGCCCTTCACACCCTTTGAAAAAACATCCATCAACACAATGTGCGAATCCGTACCGCCAGAAATAATGCGGAAGCCCGCAGTCTGAAGTCCTGCCGCGAGCACCTTTGCATTTGAGAGAACGTTCTGGCTGTAGACCTTGAATTCGGGCTGCATTGCTTCGAGAAAGCAGGTCGCCTTGGCTGCCATTACATGCACCAGCGGACCACCCTGAGCGCCCGGGAAAACGTTTCTATCAATATCTTTGCCAAAGCGTTCCTCGGCGAGAATAATCCCGCTGCGAGGGCCGCGAAGTGTCTTGTGCGTCGTAGAAGTGACGATGTGCGCGTATTCGCAGGGGTTCGGGTAAGCACCGCCTGCCACCAGGCCGGAGTAGTGGGCCATGTCGACGAGAAAAATGGCTCCCACACTATCGGCAATCTCACGGAAGCGTTTGAAATCAATGACGCGGGCGTAAGCACTTGCGCCGGCAATAATCATTTTGGGCTTATGCTCTTCCGCAAGACGAGCCACTTCGTCATAGTCGATCAGCTCGTCAGACTGCTTCACGCCGTAGGGAACAATCTTGTAGAGTTTGCCTGAAAAATTCAGGTGATGCCCATGCGTGAGGTGCCCACCGTGGGACAAATTCATCCCGAGGATCGTGTCACCGGGATTTAGAACCGAAGCATAGGCGGCCTGATTCGCCTGAGAGCCTGAGTGTGGCTGAACATTCGCATACTGCGCGCCAAAAAGTTGCTTCGCCCGGTCACGAGCCAGATTTTCGACAACATCAGAATATTCGCAACCACCGTAATAGCGCTTGCCTGGGTAGCCTTCCGCATATTTGTTGGTGAAAATGCTGCCGGTAGCCTCAAGCACGGCCTCGGACGTAAAATTCTCGCTGGCAATCAACTCCAGAAAATCCTGCTGGCGCGTCGTCTCATGACGGATCGCTTCTGCTACTTCCGGGTCAACCTGCGCGAGGCTTCTGCTCATCCGTTGTTCGTCGTTCATGGTCTGCTGCTACTGGCCTTTCTGGGAATCTTCAATTGCCTGGATCTTTGCGACGCGGCGTGCATGGCGGCCGCCGTCAAACGCTGTATTGAGGAACACCTCAGTGATCTTGCGGGCAGTGGCTTCGTCGGTATAGTTGGCGCCGATAGCAAGAATATTTGCATCGTTATGACGGCGAACATAGCCTACCTCGTCCTCGCTCGTACCGAGAGCCGCACGGATGCCATTGAATTTGTTGGCCGCAATCGACATGCCGACACCGCTCGAACACACAAGGATGCCTTTGTCGGCAGCGCCGGAAACAACCTGGCCTGCAACTTTTGCTGCAAAATCGGGATAGTCGACCGATTCCGTGCTGGTAGTGCCTGCGTCCATTACTTCATGCCCTTCGGCAATCAGTTCGTCACGCAGTTTTTGTTTTAGGAGAAATCCGGCGTGGTCCGCGCCAATGGCAATCTTCATAAGTCGAAGAATCCACAGTCTAGCATGCTAGACTCGATAACTTACTCTCTTCCGAAGGCGTTTTCCCCCATGTTCTGGAGCCAACTTTTTATCCCCACGTTGCGGGAAGTCCCTGCCGATGCTGAAGTGGCCAGCCACCGTCTGCTGCTTCGCGCAGGCTATATCCGTCCGCTGGGTGCCGGCATTTACAACTACCTCTTTCTTGCGCAGCGCAGCATGGCGAAGATCATGAAGATCATTCGCGAGGAAATGGAAGCAATCGGCGCGCAAGAATTTCACCTTGCCGCACTCAACCCCGCTGAGCTCTGGCAGGAGAGCGGCCGCTGGACCGGAATGGGCCAGAACATGTTCCGCCTCAAAGACCGCTTCAATCGCGATTTCTGCCTCGCCATGACGCACGAGGAAGTCATGACTTCCATCGCTCGCGGTGAATTGCGCAGCTACAAACAACTCCCCCAAATCTGGTATCAGATCCAGACAAAATTCCGCGACGAACCGCGCCCGAAGAGCGGTCTCCTGCGCGTGCGCCAGTTCTTCATGAAAGACTCCTACTCCTTCGACATCAACGCCGCCGGCCTCGATGCGAGCTACGAGAAACATCGCCTTGCCTATTGTAAAATCTTCGAACGCTGCGGCATTGAGTATGTCGTGGTCGATGCCGACTCGGGAGCGATGGGCGGCAGTGCCAGTCAGGAATTTATGGTGGCAACCGAAGCCGGTGAAGACTTCGTGGTCGTATGCAAAGAGACCGGTTACGCCGCAAATTTGGAGAAGGCCGTCTCGCGCCCTGTTCCTCCCGGAGCTCCTGATGTCCAGGAGGCTCTGGAGCCCATTGAGATCCATACCCCAAACCAGAAATCCATCGACGAGGTCGCGGCGTTTCTCGGGCTGCCGTCAACCTCGCTCATCAAAAGCTTTGTCGTGATTGCCGACTTCGGCAACAAACAGAAGCCGATCCTCGCACTGCTTCGAGGCAATCACCAGTTGAGCGAAACCAAGTTCAATGCCGTCGTTGGCTGCAAAGAATTCCGCGCTGCAACTCCGGATGAAATTCGCGAACTATTTGGTGCCGACCCCGGTTCGCTCGGTCCGGTTGGCGTGAAGACCATGCCAATCTACGCCGACTTGGCCCTCGAAGGCCGCATGAACATGGTGGCCGGCGCGAACAAGGACGACTACCACCTCGGCAACGTGACGCCGGGCGAAGACTTCACCGCAAAGTACGCAGATATCCGCCAGGTAGAAGTAGGCGATACAGAGCTCACAACCGGTGCGCCGCTCGCAATCGTAAAAACGATGGAAATCGGACACATCTTCAAGCTGGGCTACAAGTATTCCAACAGCATGGGCCTCGACGTCTTGAACGAAGATGGCAAAGAAGTGAAAGTGATCATGGGCTCCTATGGCATTGGCGTAGAACGCGTGCTGTGCGGGGCAGTGGAACTCTACAACGATGCCGACGGAATCTCGATGCCAGCCGCAATTGCGCCGTTTGAAGTTGTTGTGACTCCGGTGAATCTAAGCGACGAGAGCCAGAAGCAGGCGGCCTTTGATCTGTATGCGCAATTGAAGGGCGCAGGCCTCGACGTATTGCTCGATGATCGCGACGAGCGTCCAGGCGTCAAGTTCAAAGACGCCGACCTGATTGGCATCCCCTGGCGCATCACCATTGGAAAAAAGCTCGCACAAGGCATTGTCGAAGTGGTAGAACGCCGTGGCAAGACCCTAACTGAGGTCCCCCTCCTGGAGGTAGCTGCGTGGATCCAGACCAGACTCAGGTAACAGACTGGGCCGAAATCCGCTCGCGATTTCCCTCGCTTCGGACCAAAACCTTTCTAAACTCGGCCACCATGGGGCAGTTGCCACAAGCGGCTTCAGACGCTGTCCTTGCCCACCTGCAGCGCCGCGATTACACGGCCGCCGTAGACGCCCCCAAATGGTTTGACGATCTCGATGGCTTGCGCGTAAAGCTCGCGCGGCTGATCCACGCCGAAGCTACCGACATCGCCATGATTCCATCCACCTCGCACGGCCTTGCCGTAGCGCTCAATGGAATCGACTGGCAGCCGGGCGACCGCGTGGTTACGCTCTATCCCGAATTTCCGAATAACACCTATGCGCCCAGTCTGTTGGCCCGCAAAGGAGTGGAATTCGTCGAGTCGCCCCTCGAAGATCTGCACAAGCACCTGAACGCTCGCACGCGTCTGGTGATCGTCAGTGCCCTCAATTATGTGACAGGCCTTCGTGCCCCGATTGCAGAAATCCGCAGCATGTGTCATCCCTCCACGCTGCTCTATGTAGACGCAACGCAAGGCTGCGGCGCAATCGAATTCAAGGTGAATGATCTTGGCATCGACATCCTCAGTGTCCACGGCTACAAGTGGCTGTTGAGCCCTACAGGTGCTGGATTTCTCTACATAAAGCCAAGCGTGCGCCCGCAACTTGAGCCACACGTGATCGGCTGGCGCAGCCATTACAACTGGCGCGACTGGTCCAATCTGCACCACGGTATTCCTGAGTTTTCATCAGCCGCTGAGCGCTACGAGGGCTACTTTCCAGCGCTGCCGCTTTACTACGCCATGGAGCAGAGCATCGATCTGTTTCTGAGCCTGGGTGCGCCCGCAATCGAGGCCCGCGTCCTGGCTCTGGCGGCAAAGCTGCGAGAACAAGTGGTCTCGCTCGGTGGCAGCGTGGCGCATGAAGGCAGCCCCATCCTCGCCTGCCGTTTTCCCAATGCGGATTCAAACAAACTGGCCGCAGCGCTGCTTGAGAAAAATATCATCGTCAGCGCAAGACACGGCCTGCTGCGCGTGAGCGTCCACCTTTACAACGACGAGCCAGACTTCGAACGCTTCGTCCACGCCGTTCGCGAAATCACTGCCTGAATCGTCTTCGGATAAAGGCGATGTTCCTGCTCAAGGATACGCGCACCGAGCGATTCTTCGGTATCTTCAGCGAGCACTTCCACTGCGGTCTGCGCAAGGATAGACCCGGTATCAAGACCCTCATCCACATAGTGGACCGTGCAGCCGGTAATTTTGACGCCATGCTCAAAAGCCTGCTGCTGCGCATGCAAGCCCGGGAAGCTCGGCAACAGCGAAGGATGGATATTCAGAATCCTGCCTGCATAGGCCGAAATGAATTCCTTACTCAACAGTCGCATGTACCCGGCCAGACAGACGAGATCCACGCGAGACTGTTCAAGAATCGCAATTACCTGACGATCAAAATCTGCCCGCTGTATGCCTTTGGAATCGAGAGCAAAAACCGGCAAACCCTGTTCGTTTGCATAGACCAGCCCGGGCGCATCGGGAATATTCGAGATCACGCAAGCAATCTTTGCCGACAAATTTCCGCGATCAATCGCTCTGTGGATCGCTTGAAAATTCGACCCTCTTCCGCTGAGCAAAATGCCTAGCCGGGTCACGCGTAAACAACCTTCGGCTTCTCTGTCTTCTTGCCTTTGATGACGCGGCCCACAACAACAGGAGCAAAGCCCTCCTTCACAAGCGCCTTGCTCGCCTTCTCCGCGTCCTGCGCCGCAACACAGACGATCATTCCAATGCCGAGATTGAAGGTGCGCCGCCAGTCTGCTTCCGGCACCTTTCCAATGTCACGCATCAATTCAAAAATGGGCGGCACCTTCCAAGATTTGGTTTCAATACGCGCATCCGTCCCTGCCGGCAACATGCGCGGCGTGTTATCGCTAATGCCGCCACCGGTAATGTGCGCAGCACCCTTCAGAACTTTGGCCTTGCGCAGCGTGCGCAGCGCATTCGCATAGCTCAGGTGTACGCGCAAAAGCGCATCACCCACTGTTTCCCCGAGTTCAGGCAACACCTTCGTTACTTTGTATTTCGCAACTTCAAACAACAACTTTCGCGCCAGCGAATAGCCGTTCGTGTGCAACCCGTCGCTAGGCAAACCGAGCAACACGTCGCCAGGCACAATCGTTGCTCCGGTGATCAACTGCTTCTCTTCACACGCCCCGACGATAAAGCCCGCAACGTCATACTCGCCCTTCTTGTAAAGGCCGGGCATCTCCGCAGTTTCCCCGCCAATCAGCGCGCAGCCGTTGCGCTCGCAACCGCGGGCAATTCCCCGAATCACACTCGATGCGATGACCGAATCCAGCTCGCCCATGGCGAAGTAGTCGAGAAAGAACAGTGGCTCTGCGCCCTGCACCATGATGTCGTTGACGCAATGGTTGACAAGGCACTCGCCTACTGTGTCGTGTTTGCGAGCAAGGATGGCCACCTTGAGTTTGGTGCCGATCCCGTCGGCGCTCGAAATCAGAACAGGTTGCTTGTAACCTTTGATGCGGAACGCAGCGCCAAAACTACCAATGCCCGTTAAAACATTGGATGAGAAAGTGCGCTTCGCCGCATCCTTGATGGATTCAACGGTTTTTTCGCCTTCTTCGATATTGACGCCAGCTTGGCTGTAAGTAATGGGCATGAATTTGAAATCTTCTATACTTTAGCAATCCACATGACGATACGGCGCCGAAATTTCCTCAAACTCGCCGCCTGGGCTGGCGTAGCACCCGTGCTGCTGGCCCAAGGCCGCCCTCCCATCCTCATTCGCAATGCAAGAATCGTGCCCGTGAGCGGGCCCATCCTCGCCAAGGGTTCCGTCCTTGTTGAAGCGGGCATTATTAGTAGCGTCGGCGAAAACATCGCCGCGCCTGCCGGTGCCCAAATCATCGAAGGCGAAGGGCTCACCGTGTACCCGGGCTTGATCGACGCCCTGAGCACTCTTGGGCTCGAAGTGGCCACTGTCGTCGGGCAACCAGTGGGTAGAGGCGGCGGAGCTCCCCTAGTCGCCTTGGCCGCCGGCGCGACGATTTCGCGCGGTCCCGAAGACCGCCCCCTGACCACCCCCTGGCTCAAAGCCGCCGACCTCATCAAGACCACAGAGCGACGCTTGCCTCTGGCCCGTAGCGCCGGCTTCACCAGCGCGGCAACCTTCCCAACCACTGGCATCTTTGCTGGTCAGGGAGCCGTCATCAACCTTGCCGGTGAGCGCACGGGCGACATGGTGGTCGATGCATCCGCTGGAATGTATACAACCCTTTCCACCAATCGCGGCGGAGGCTTTCCCAATTCGCTGATGGGCGTGATTGCTTATCTCCGCCAAACCTACCTCGATGCAGATCACTACAAGATGGCGATGGGGATCTACGAAAAAAATCCCGGCCTGCAGCGTCCCGCCTATGAACGAGCCCTCGAAGGCATCATTGAGGCCCCACGCACTCTCTTCCCCGCCGTGCGTGCTCACGAAATTGATCGCATGCTGCGTCTCACCAAAGAATTCAACACGAAGCCAGTGCTTTACGGCTTGCACGAAGGCTTTCGACGTGCCGATGAAATTGCCAAATCGGGAGTGCCGGTGATTGTCAATCTGCGCTGGCCCGAAGCTCCTCGCGATGCAGATCCGGAAGATCATGAGGATTTGCGAGTGCTCGAATTGCGCGACAAGGCTCCATCCACACCAGGTGTTCTCGCCAAAGCAGGCGTGAAGTTCAGCTTCTCGAGCATTGGCGTAGATACCCCAGCCGCAACACTTCGCGCAGTCAAGAAGGCAGTCGATGCAGGGCTTACTCCAGCCGACGCAGTGCGCGCGCTGACACTCTCAGCCGCAGAAATTTACGGCGTCTCGAAGCGCCTTGGCTCCATCGAAAAAGGCAAGATCGCCAACCTCACCGTCACTAAAGGCGAGCTCTTTCAGGATGCGACTCGCGTGCAGTTTGTCCTGATCGATGGCGTCAAATACGATGCCCTTCCCGAAGAAACACCCCAACGTCCGGAGATCTCGCGATGAAATTTTCACTCCTATTTGTCCCGCTGTTCCTGATCGCGGCAGACCAGCCGATGGTGGTGCAAAACGCAAACATCCTGACCGTAACCAAAGGCACGATCAAAGGATCCATCCTTGTCGAGAACGGCAAGATCAAAGAAATTGGTGAGAAGGTGACTGTCCCGCCGGGAGCGAAGATCGTCGATGCCTCGGGGCAATTCATCCTTCCGGGCATCATCGACAGCCACTCGCACATCGCCGCCGATTCGATCAACGAAGGGTCAATCTCGGTCTCGTCGATGGTACGCATCGAGGACGTTCTGAACCCCGAAGACATCGCCATCTATCGCGCCATCGCCGGTGGAACCACCATGGCAAACGTGTTGCACGGCAGCGCCAACGCCATAGGAGGCCAGAACAGTTTGATCAAGCTCCGCTGGGGCAAGCGGGCCGAAGAGATGCTCTTCGACAAGGCACAGCCCAGCATCAAGTTTGCTTTGGGTGAGAATCCGAAACGCCAGGGCAACCCGAGTGGTGGCCGCGTCGGCGCAGCCAATGTAGGCAACCTCCGCTATCCCGCAACACGCATGGGCATTGAAGATGTGTACATCGATGCCTTCACGCGTGCGAAAGAATATCGCGCCTCCTGGCAGGATTATGAGGCAAAGAAGGCCAAGGGCGAGGCTGCAATCCCTCCCCGCCGCGACCTGCAGCTCGAACCGCTCGTAGACATTCTCGAAGGAAAGATGCAGGTACACGTACATGCTTACCGCTCTGACGAGATTTTGATGATGATCCGCGTGGCAGAACAGGTTGGCTTCAAGGTCACCAGTTTTCAGCACATCCTTGAGGGCTACAAAGTGGCCAAAGAAATAGCGAAGCACGGCGCGGCCGGCGCAGGCTTCAGCGACTGGTGGGCCTACAAGATCGAAGCTTACGACGCCATCCCTTACAACATGGCTGTGATGACCCGCAAGGGCGTTCTGGCCAGCGTCAATTCCGATTCCGCCGACACGATTCGCCGCCTGAATACAGAAGCCGCCAAAACAATGAAATACGGCGGACTCAGTGAAGAAGAAGCACTCAAGCTCGTTACAATCAACCCGGCGATCCACATGAAGGTCGACAAGTATGTGGGCTCGATCGAAGTTGGCAAAGATGCTGACTTTGTGATCTGGGACAAGCATCCACTCTCCAGCTTTGCCCGCGCTCAGCAGGTCTACATTGACGGCGTCAAATATTTCGACCGCGATGATGATGCGAGCGCGCGAGTGAAAATCGAGGCTCAGAAAAAAGCACTCGAAGATAAGTTGCGATCAGAGCAGAGACGTCAGGGCCCGCCGGCTGGCGGCACTGCCCGGAGGCCCCAATAACATGAGATTCCTTACAACACTTCTACTGGCCGCATCTCTGTGGGCGGGCGAGAAAGACAGCTTTTTCATGAAGAGCGTGACCGTGTTCCCCGTCTCGTCGCCGAAGCTCGAGAACACGACACTGCTGGTGATCGATGGCAAAATCGCCGACATTGGTGCCAAGTCTGCGCCCAAAGGCGTGCGCGTGATCGACGGCAAAGGCCTGCAGGTCTATCCAGGAATCATCAATTCCGCAACCAACATTGGTCTGTCTGAAATCTCTTCAATTCGTGAAACAAACGACACAGGCGAACTGGGCGATTTCAATCCGCAACTGCGGGCGATCATCGCGATCAATCCGGAGACTGAACACATTCCGGTAATTCGGGCGAACGGCATCTCAACGGTGATCACATTGCCTGGCACCAGCGGAGGATTTGGCGGCGGGGCTGCTGGAATCATCCTCGGGCAGGCGGCGCTCATCCATCTCGACGGCTACACCTACGAAGAGATGGAAATCAATCGCACGGCTGCCTACCAGATGCGTTTTCCAACGATGCAGTCCCGCGCCTTCGACTTCGATACCTTTCAGACAACACGCGGTTCCTTTGCCGACGCCAAAAAGCGCTTTGACGCGCAGATGAAGGAGATCAAGCTTTTCTTCAGCGAGGCCCGCAACTACATGCTGGCCAAGGATGCAAAGACCCCCGGCCTGCGAGTGAATCTGAAGTATGAGGCGATGATTCCTTTGCTGACGGGCAAGGCGCCGCTCATGGTGATTGTTGGCAAGGAGCGCGAAATCATGGCGGCGATCCATTTTGCGGAAGAAGAGAAAGTGAAATTGATCCTTGCCGATGTTCGCGAGCCGAACAAGGCGATTGAAGAAATTGCGAAGAGAAAGATCCCCTGCATTCTAGGCCCGGTGACACAGCTTCCGGCAGATGCAGACATGTCCTATGACTTCAACTTCGCTCTGCCCGCGCAACTGTACAAAGCGGGTGTGAAGTTCGCATTTGGCAGCTTCCAGAATCAGTTTGCGAGAAACATTGCATTCGAGGCAGCAAGTGCCAGTTCTTACGGATTGCCCTATGACGAGGCGCTCAGGGCGCTGACCTTAAACGCCGCAGAGATCTGGGGAGTTGGCGACAAATATGGATCGATTGAAAAGGGCAAGTACGCCGATCTCCTGGTGACGAATGGAGATCCACTCGAAGTGAAGACGGAAGTGCGAATGTTATTCATCCAGGGCCGCACGCAGAATCTCGAATCGAAGCAGACAAAGCTCTACGACAAGTACCGCCAACGCCCAAACTAGTGGAACTCAGTTTTCCAAAGCTTGGTCGGTGCTGCAGTCTAGTCATCCGCACGCAGCAGGGGACCATACTCAAACACACTCGTGAAGGAATAAGATCAACACGTGGTGACTTCTTTTGACAACACGGTTGGCAGGCACATTCGGAGATGCAACCGAAATCAACTTCTTGTCGGGGCATTGTCGGTCTGTGTTGGAATTCCATTTGTGGCTCTCTTTTCGAGTGGCCTGTTTTTGAGCCAGTACTCAAAACAATGGTGGGAGAGTGTAAAGCTGGTGCTGGCTGGTGTGACCATAGGGGGCTTTGGATTCTATCAAATATGGATTTCATGGAAGACAGCAGAAAACATTCTTGCCGCTCCAGCTATTGCTTGGATTTCCCACTTTGGCGTCCCACCGTGGGATGTCGCGGCTGAAATCCAAAGAGAAATTGACTTGCACGGCAACCTGCTGAAGGCGAAAGAAATAACGCTAACTCCAAGTTGGTTGCTGAAAACAGACTTTTGGGAAATTGAAGTGCTGAATTTGAATGAACTGCTGTGGATCTTCGCTTCAGCGAAATGGCACCTATATGGATGTTTCCCTTGGCGCAAGAAGCAAGTTGTGCTTTTCGACAGGCATGGCCGTTACCTTGAATTTGAGGATGGCTATGAAATACGAAAGCAGCTTGTCCTCAAGCTGCAAGAACTTGCGCCTTGGGTCCAATGCGGTACAAAACGTGAATTCAAGAAACACTTTGCAAAAGGAATCGATGTCCTCATTCGGGAGGCTCAGGGTCGAAGGAAAGCAACCAGTTTCGGGAATCCTACCGATCAGGTCGCAAGAGCGGTAAATGTAACGGTAGGGGCATGGAACAAATCAGTTTGGTGGCCTTCGGTACTTGCAGGTCTGATGTGCCTCGTAGCAGTTCTTCCCCTTCCCTATGGATATTTCCAATTTCTGAGGTGGCTTGTGGCAATCATCAGCGGCGTGGGGATGATGCGGGCGTTTACGCTTGGCATATACGCTTTGGGGTGGTGCCTGCTTGCAATCTGTATTCTTTTCAATCCTATTCTTCCTTTTCATCTCGAGAAAGGAACATGGAAGGTAATCGACTTTGTCTCCGGTGGAGCCCTACTCAGCTATTCGTTGATCGCAAATCGATATGGAAATCACGATCAACGCAAAGCGCCGTAGCGGCATTGCTTTCCATGTAATTCGAAACAGATTGCCAAGCAGTTCACTTGATTTGAGGGCGTTTGACCCATTCGTCGTTCAAAGAATTGCTCAATTTGCCCCAATTAGGCCGAACTCATTTCTTGCAGCTCTCACCAACTTGCCCATTTCTTCACCGGACTCCGCCAG
>JANXLY010000136.1 GCA_025354885.1 Acidobacteriota bacterium
CTTCGATCGCTACCCGGGCTTTGAAATTCGGACTGTACTTTTTTCTCGTCGTCGTCATCGACCTCTCCTTGGTTTTTGACTTCGTCGAATCTTAGCTTATTGCCTGGTCTGAATTCCTGGGACCACTATAGACCTCATTTCGTGGATCCAGAAGCCGAACCACACCACGACACCAAACGCCGTTCCAACCGCGACCATCCCAGACAGAACCAAACGCATGCTCAATTTTAGCTGCTCGAGCCAATCTAATGCGATTTAAGTCTGCAACCAGCTTGCTCGCTGTCGCAGTTAGCGGCAAGCTTCGCCAGCATAAGGAGATTCAGAATCTGTTGCGGCACTTCTTTTGGAGCTAAGATGCGCAATCCATAATTTGAGCCAATCCACTCAAACAAATTGTGATAAGACTTCGAGTCCGCAATCTGCGACCCAGCAGCTTTCCCAACTACCAAACATGCAAACTAATCCAGCCATTCCAACATTTCGAATTCGCACCAACCAGCCTCGCAAGATACCCCAAACAATATTGCGGGACGCTTCTTTTGAAAGAATGAGATCGTGTACCCCGTTGGGGATAGCTTGTATTTCCACGTTCGGTCCCAGGCGCTCGGACAGTCTGCTGATGTCTTCCACATTCAGAATCACATCCGAGGTCATAGCGTCTTCGTTCCATTTGACCGGCATGGAACTGCGGTGTGCATGCATTACGAGACAAGGGCATTCAATATTCAACCCTCGCTGCACTTCGGCTTGTGCTCGATGCACAGCGGTAAACCATCCTGCAAACACAGGAAATCCCTCAATCGGCTTCCATTCCGTATTGAACTTCCATTGCCCGTGGTGATCCTCATGCAGGCTTTGACCGTAGACTTGGGAAAAGCCCGGAATTCGCACCAAGGGAAACCATCGCCCCAGAAGGGCAACCAACGGTTCCACCATGCGTTCCTTCCAGGTCGGCAGATTCGTGTCCAGGTAGGGACTATTCAGGAAAACAGCCTCGACATGCTTGCGGCCCAAGCCCCTGTGAGCGTAGAGTGCGGCCACAAGGCCCCCCGTGGAATGGCCTTTGAGCAAGAGCCAATTCACTCCCTCTTCCTTCCGCAAGTATTCTACTGCAATATTTACGTCTTCCAGGAACTCGTCAAAATTCATCGTGAAGTTAGGCCGCTGCCCATTGCGCAAGGATCTGCCGTGCCGTCTCAGGTCGACCGCATAAAAGTGCAACCCCTGTTGAACGAAGAAATCTGCCAGATGTGTCTGAAAAAAGTAGTCGACAAATCCATGCACATAAAGAACGGCGGATCCTGTGCCTGTCTCCGCACGGCGCCGCACCAGCACCACATCCACAGGGCCATCAAAAGCATTTTCAGCCGCTAACGTGATCCGCTCAAATCCAGGCAGCACATCAGCCGTCCAGGCCGGCGTTACTTTCACCCCGTTCATTACACTCTGAGCAGTCATAAAATCCTCTGGAGACTAGAGTGCATAAAATACACTCAATCCACTATGATAACCAAAGGTTGCGGCAGATTCAAAACGATTTGTATTTCATGCGGCCATTGCTTTCTTCGGACGAAGGGGAAACCAAAGTCAACAAAAAATACAAATCCCGCTTTCCCCGATCTGTTTTTCAAACTGAGCCAATCCAGCTCTAGCCCTTGGCTTTGTTGCGACGGCGGCGAATCGCCAGCACAATCAATGCGGGAGCAACCACCAGGAATGCAGCCGGTTCCGGAGTGGTTTGTACCAAAGTGTCCTGCACTGAACCGTTGAGCGTCAGCGCGCTGACGCTGCTGAGGTACGGCCCATTTCCAGTAAGACCACCAAGCATGGAGGTAGCGAGAACACGCACAGAATCGTTAGCCCAATTCCGGTATTGCACGGTGCCGGTCGCAAGGTTGAATGAGCCGCTATCCTCGCGAACGATTTCCCAGAGCGCAACCTGGATCGCGGCAGCTGTCAAAGGGGTAAGCGCTACCGAGAAGTTTGGATAGTTGTTATACAGCAGTTCGCGGACAAAATTTGCCTTCGTGACGCCCATCCCACCAATGTTGTTAGCGCCCTGCTCGACCGGGACTATGTTGTATGTGTACGTTTGTCCAACGGTGACGAATTCTCGTGGTTCGATGCAAAATGTGAAAAAATCATTCGGAACAATCCCTCCGCCACCCGCGAGGGTAATGAAGTGGAATTGCCCCGGGTCTTGGCCGTACCAGTTCGCTCCGCTGTCTACTGTCCGGTCTACCGCGAATGCCGCTGAGCCGGTCGAGGATTGAAAGAGTACTGTAAGGCTGGCCCCAGAAGCAGTGGTGGCGTAAGTCCCAAAAGCGAGGAGGGCTAAGGCCCATTTGGGTGAGTTGTAGTGGTTCATATCTAAGGCAATTATGGCTAGGTACTAGGAGATCTAGTACTAGAAAAATACCTTAATTAGCCTCTAAATTTACCTTAGTCTCTAAAGACCAACCGAAAAGTCGCAACGAATTGAAAATTAAAGCCAGTACCCGACCAGCAGTCTCGCCCCAGTTTTAGCAAAGAAACCTCGACTTTAAAGTCTTTGTAATCAATGGAGTGAAGTTCTTTCGCCGCTTCCCTTCGCTCTCGCGGTGCATCTCTCTGTTCGTGATGCAGTCTGCTACGAAGGTCACCGGATACACTACCAACCACGACTTGAGCGTGGACTGCTTGTCTCTCTTTAGCCCAGCACAGTGTCGAAAACTAGATGCCTCGGGTCTACTTCACTCACGATCCGTCCATCCTCGAGCGTAATGACTCGGTCAGCCTCAGCACCGAATACAGTGTTGTGCGTGGTCAGTAAGATCGTCAATCCTTCCTCCTTTGCCAGCCGCTTGAAAAGATCGATGATCGACTGCCCCGTTGCTTTGTCCAGATTCCCGGTAGGTTCGTCGGCAACCAGGATCTTCGGCCCGACGATCAGTGCCCGCGCAATCGCGACTCGTTGCATCTGTCCTCCGGACAACTCTCGAGGAAGGTGCTTTGCACGATCCGTCAGTCCAACCGAAGCAAGAATCTCTTTCGTCTTCTTCGGGTCCGTCTTGAGTCCAAGAAACAGCAGGGGCAACTCGACATTTTCCGCAACATTCAGAGTTGGCAGCAGTGAGAACTGTTGAAATACAAATCCAAGCACACCGCGCCTCACCTCCACGAGTTGATCTTCCGAGAGGCCTGCGACGGCTTTACCCGCCACGATGAGAGTTCCCTCAGTCGGAGCATCCAGGCACGACAGCAGATTGATGAGCGTAGTCTTACCCGACCCGGAAGGGCCCAGAATCGATACGATCTCACCTTCCCGAATCGAGATGTCCACTCCATCAAGCGCCTTCACCGTCTCGCTACCCCGCTGGTAGTACCGCTTTAATCCATGCGCCTCAATGATAATGTTGCTCATACTAGTTGCCTTGACTGATCGCTTCTACCGGACGCATCGAGGATGCCCGCCAGGCTGGATACAAACCAGCAAAAAATCCGAGGATTACAGCACCAAGCACCGCGTATCCGATCACTGCCGGCGTGATCAGGACGATCGACCCCGACACACCCATGTCGGCAATCGACTTGATTGCCTTTTCTACCAGCTTCGATCCAACGATTGCCAAGGCCGACCCAACAATTGCGCCCGCAAGGCAGATCATCACGGTCTCCAGCCAGATCAATTCAAAAATGGACTCCCGTCTGGCACCCAGCGCTTTCATAATTCCAATTTCCGCCGTTCGTTCATACACACTCATCAAGATCGTGTTGATCACGCCAATGAAAGCAACGATGATCGCAATGATGGCAACTGCAGCGATCATCGTCTGTGCGGTGGCAACCAATCCGACCAATGTGTTTTTCACCTGCTGCAAACCGACCACTTGCACTTCCGGCAGCTTCAGCCAGCGAGTCTCGAATTGCCTCATCTTGAAAGCATTAAACTGCTTCAGCTTGATCCCCAGAATCGTCAGTTGCCCCGGCCTTCCAAAGTACTCACGCGCCTCTTCGATCGGCAGGAAAATCGTTCCATCATCCTGCGTTCCAGTACGGTCCAGCACACCCACAACTTTCAGCTCGTGCATCACCGGAAAGGGAGATCCCGATGGAGTAATCGAAGCATAGAAGATGTCACCAACTTTGCGCTGCTCATATTCAGCAGCCTCAAAGCCCAGCACCACTTCCTTCCGCGAAGCTTGCGAGAACCATCGGCCATCCGCGTAGCCAGCTCCTTTCTTGAAAGTGATCCACGGCTTCATCACCTGGTAACTCGGCACATCAATGCCGCTCACTATTAGAAAATTCTTCTCACTCCCCTCATCCCGTACGCCGCTTCCCTGTTTCTGCGCCACACCAACAAAGATTGGCGTAATACTCTCGATATCGCTGTCATTGCGCACTTTGTCGTAGATGTCAGCCGGCAGATAGAGCAGGCCCGTACCTCCTTTCAACATCATGGTCGCCGCCTCATACGGACATCCCTTGGCCATGATCATGATCTGAAAGCCAAGCATGTCGATGCTCTTGTCGATCGCACCACGATAGCCAAGCATAAATCCGCCGAGCGATACAGCGACGGTCACCGCCAGTGCAACTCCCGCAACAGTAAGGCAAGTCCTCACGATGCGGCGACGAAGGTTCTTCACCGCCAGTGCAAAGTACCTCCCCAGCACAAAAGGGTCAGATTTGGATTCGATATTCATAATTCCTCACTTGAATTCAACTGCGCTTGCTTGCAACTGGTAGCCTTCGCCAAACGGCATCATCTGCCCTTCCACACGCGCAAGTCGTCCCTCGCGCATCGGCGCATTCATGGCGATCTGCTCCAGATCTACCCGCAGTTGCTTGCCGTTCACTTCGAAGAAAAAGTAGCACCCCATCGTTTTGCATTGCTCCGTGATCCGGCCTTCAATCAGCACCGTCTGGTTCAAAAAATCCTTCGGCCTTTCGATCAGATCGAGCACCGCAACTTTCGGGCTGCCGCTGAAACTGCCGGCTACAGTCGGTAGCTGCATCGATTGCCACAACAAAAATCCCCCAATCAACAAAATGGCTGCACAGAGTCCGAAAATTGTCCGCATGCGTTAATCCTTTCCCACCTTCGATTTGCTCGCCGCTTGGGCTCGCTCAAAAAATGGCTCAAAGCGCCTCTCATAAACGAAAATATCGAGCAGCACAAGGTTCTTCCGGATGCCGCGGAGAGAAGCCTGATAATCAGACTGCCCGTTCGGCTCTATGGCCGGCGGCCGCACCGCCGCAACCTTATCCACCTTGGTCCCGCCACCGGCCGCCTCGTAGTAATCATGCTTGTAGAAATCCGCCAGGCTCAAACCAGTGAACTGCGCTTGAAATTCCTTGCTTCTCAGCGCTTTGGCCGCCGGGCTCTCCAGGCGCTGGAAGAAAAACTTCTGTATCTCTGCGCGCGTGGGGTCCATCGACAGAAAAACTTGGATTACACCCCCTTTGCCCGGCACGTTTACCCCGTGCACAATTCCAATCCGAGTCGCTCCTTCAAAAACGCTATAGACCGTATAGGGTGTTTCGTAGCTCTCATAGATTGCATCAAGGTCGCTGCCAAGTCTCGACTTCAGGCCCTTGTATAGCACACTTCCATCCTTCATCCTGGGGAATTCTTTGAGATCCTCCTTGAAGCTCGTCATCTTGGGGTAAAGGTACTTCAGGTCCTCGGCAGGATTACTGAGCGTGCATCCGATCGCACCAGAAAGCACCTTCGGAAGAAGTAGTGCCGATAAAACGATGAAAGTTATGGACAGGTTCATATTGGATTCCTCAGCGGTAGAAATAGTATTGCAGTGTGAAAACAGTTTTGGGCGAGGATGCCTGCATCCGCTCCAGCCGCCTCTCGACGTTGAATTTGATCCAGTGCAGATTCGAGTTCCCGACATCGTTGCGGAAATACCATGTAAACTCCCCAAGCAGCGAGGCATCGCCCCCCGCACCATCCTGGCTGTATCTTCGATACTGGCTGGCTACTCCCCACCGCCTTGAAGCGTGAAGGTATTCAGCTTGATGCAGCTGCATGTTCACAGACTGCTTTGCATCCTGCCCGCCACTCAATTCCTCGGTGAAGGTCACCAGCCCGGTCCGCACAGCGTGACGGTATCTGCCATCCACGCCAATCCTCTTTGTTTCGATCGCCTTACGGTTCATTGGATACATCCCCAGTCGTTCTCCCCCGATCACCGAAACTCCACCCTCAAGTCCATACCGCGAGCTGTATTGATTTGCCATGCTAACTCTTAGTGCTCCAAGTCCGCTTTGCCCGCGGAACGCCAGATCGTAGCCGGACCCGACCACATAGTAGGCATCGTAATTCAGATGTTTGTTCAGTGTTCCCCAGAGGCCGGTATACCAGTCCCGCTCGAATCCGAAATTACGTTCATTCGAAAGTTGAAGCACCGTGCCGTGTGTGTCAGTTTGAAGGTTCAGCCCGAATGGCATATAAAACCTTCCCGCACGCAGGTTGAATCGCCCCAGTTGCTTGCCTTTTTGCCCGCTTCCCAGAAATGGATTGAGCACATTGTAGAGGTCGAGATAGGCATTGTGATACTCAAAGGCCCACCCCGCCCGATTCTCGCCCTCCATGTCGTTCTGTGCGGGGTTAAAGCCATCACGTCTGACAAGCCGTCCCTGAAAATTCAGACTGGCAACGGTCGAGGTTTCTGTTGAGAACTTCTTCAGCACCTCGAAACCGACAGACTGCCGGCTGGCAGCGTTGCCGTCACCGCTCATCGTGAACTGCGACATAATCTCCTTCCTGAATCCGAAATTATCGGTGAAAAAGGAGCGGAAAAACGTCTTCTTCAGAGTTAGTGCGGGAGGCGCTGCAGCCTTTTCGCTGAGGTCAGCGAACGGATCTTGTTCCGGCTGTTTTGCCGGTGGCTGCTCTTGAGCCTGAACCGGGAAGATGCTGATCGCAACTAAGGCAAACCCCCACCGCAAAACCTCACGATTGATTCGGATTGGAGAGTATGGAATCGTTCTGAGTACCCAACCTCAGTATCGCATCTTGCCGCCCCTCCGAACTCTAATTCTCTAAGCTTGTCGGCTAGCAAAAAAGGCCCTGGCCCAATTACCAAGCAGAGGCCCGTCGAGAGGCAGGCCGAGCGTCGCGAGAGCCTCATCGGTCCTCACAGCGCCGATGAGTTCTCGCCTCAACTTCAACAGGGCCTCCGCATAATCAAGTGGGAATTCCGGGTGGCCCTGTATGCCAAGCATATTGCCGATTCTGATCATACCCACTTCGCAATGTGCATTTCCAGCCAGCACCTTTGCCCCCGGCGGCACATCAAGAATCTGGTCCTGACAGCTCATCAGCAAACTGAATTCAATTGCAGGTGGCTGCATCCAGTCTTCGGATTCTTCGATTGCAAATTTGTGAACACCGACCCCCCAACCCTTCTCACTTTTCGCCACTCTACCGCCAAGCGCATGGCCCAACATCTGATGGCCGAAACAAACTCCGATAAAGGGCGTGCCGCTCTTGTAGATGCTTCTCGTCAGTTCTGCAAACTCATGGATCCAGGGCTCATCGTCATACACACTGGCCTTCGATCCAGTGGCGATATAGCCGTCACATTCGTCGAGGTCTTGCGGGGCTTCTCCGTGCTGAAGATCGTAAGTCCGAAAATCCATAGCAAGCCACTTGGCAAACATCTCGTCGTAATCGCCGGCGATGCGCCGGACATTTTCACGCGTGTGGTCGCACTGCAATAATCCAAGTTTCATACGGCACGCAGATGGAATGATTTAGGACGCGTAAGTGCATCAAAGCCGAGGACGCTGAGCGAACAGCCCCGCCCGGTCTCCTTGACGCCCGTCCATGCAAGTGCGGGGTCGAGGTAGTCGCAGCGGTTCATGAACACAGTGCCCGTTTCCAGTTGATCGCCGATCCTGAGAGCAGCCTCTTGGTCGGTAGTCCAGACTCCCGCCGTCAGCCCATATGGGCTGTCGTTCATGAGTCGGATGGCCTCCTCGTCAGAATCAACGGGCATAATGCCAACAACAGGTCCAAAGCTCTCTTCTCTCATCACGCGCATCTGGTGCTTTACATTCGTCAGGATTTGCGGTGCCAGATACGGCGTGCCAACAGCATCGCGGGCAAATGATTTTGGATCAATATGAGCTTGTGCACCTTGCGCGACAGCTTCGCCAATCTGCGCACGAACAAACTCAGCGGCGCTGATCTTCACCATTGGTCCGAGAGTTGTCGACGTATCAAGGGGGTTGCCGAGTTTGTAAGTGCTGATAAGAGCGACACAGCCTTTGACAAATTCGTCATAGACGTTTCTGTTTACATAGATTCGCTCGATGCCGCAGCAGCATTGGCCGGAATTGAACATCGCTCCGTCCACCAGGTTCTCGATTGCATCAGCAAGGTTGGCATCTTCGCGCACATAGGCAGGGTCTTTTCCGCCGAGCTCTAGATTCATTCCGATAAAGACGCCTTGCGCCGCAGCCTGAATTTGGCGCCCACCGGCAACAGAGCCAGTAAAAGAGACGAAGCCAATGCGACCCGACCCAATCATCTTTTCAACGTCAGCATGACTCGCATGCAACACAATGAAAACACCTTCGGGCAGCCCTGCGATTTCCCACGCAGCCGCCATGCGCTCGGCACAGAGCGGGGTTTGCGAAGAGTGTTTCAGGATCACAGAATTGCCTGCGAGAATCGCCGGCAAGACAGAATTGACAGCCGCCAGATAGGGATAGTTCCACGGCGCAATAGTGAGCACGACACCAACTGCTTCTTTGCGAATGAAGCGCGTAAACCCGGCCAGCGGAGCGACGGCAATATCTGCGAGAGCCCCAGGAGCAGCGTCGATCATAAAGCGCGCTCGGGCCGCAAATCCGCCGCGAATCTCGTTCGGCGTATATCGAATCGGCCGGCCCATCTGCCAGCTGAGTTCAACTCCTGCTTCATCCGCGCCAGCAATCATCGCCTCAACAAAACGGTTGCAGATGGCCCGGCGTTCTTCAATACTCGTATGGGCCCATTCCTTCTGTGCGGCAACAGCCTTGCTGAGCATCTGGTCGATTTGTTCCGCGCTCGCAAACGGGCGCTCCACATAGACGCTTCCATCAACCGGGGAAATTGTACGCAGCATGCTCATAGCGGTGTAGTGTATGCGGAAGTAATACCGCCATCGACAAGAAACTCAGTCCCTGTTACAAAACTCGATTCATCGCTGGCAAGATAAAGCGCGGCGTAAGCAATTTCTTTCGCCTGCCCAAAGCGCCCCATCGGAATGTGCACCAGCCTCCTTTGCTTCTTTTCTTCCGTGTTCAGGTACTTCATCAGCAGTTCTGTCTGCAGCGGTCCGGGGCAAAGCGCATTCACCCGAATCCCTTCGCGAGCATGAATGGCCGCCAGTTCGCGAGACATCGACAACACCGCCCCCTTGCTCGCCGTGTAGGCTAGCTGCGGAGTGGCCGCACCAAGAATCGCGACAAACGAAGCCGTGTTGATAATCGAACCGCCTCCTGCCCGACGTAACGCCGGCACTCCGTACTTGCAGCCAAGAAAGACGCCCTTCACGTTCACTGCAAACGTAAAGTCCCACACTGCTTCACTGGTCGAAATTGCATCATCGTCATCCGCATGCGATACGCCAGCGTTGTTGAACATGATGTTCAGCTTTCCGTAAGTCGATTCAGCCGCTTTCACCATCGCCTCGCAGTCGGCAGCCTTTGATACATCTGCGCTCACGCTGATCGCCCTGCCCCCTGCCGCCAGCACTGCTGCAACAACTGCATCGGTAGCTTGAGTATTGAGATCGACAGCAACAATTGCCGCACCTTCGGCTGCAAACAGCAGCGCTGTCTCCTTTCCAATACCACTTCCAGCTCCGGTGATGAGCGCAACTTTATCTTGTAATCGCATGTGGATCTCCGTTCAGATTCGCTCGAAGTAACGGCGCCGTTCCCAGTCCGTCACAACGCGTTCAAACGCCTTCTGCTCGTTCCGGTAGAAGTGCGTGTAGTGTTCAACAACTTCCGGGCCAAACTGGGCTTTGGCAAACTCGCTCGCCTCAAATAAGTCAACCGCGTGCTCGAGCGTATACGGCACTCGCGGCAATGTTCGCGCTGCATACACATCGCCTTCAAACACAGGCGGTGGCTCAATCTTGTTTCTGATTCCGTCAAGACCCGAGGCTAGCGACGCAGCAAAGGCCAGATAAGGATTCGCGTCCGCCCCAGGGATCCGGCATTCGATGCGTAGGCTTTGCCCCGAGCCAACAACCCGAAACCCCGCCGTCCGATTATCACGGCTCCATGCAATTCGTGTCGGTGCCCAGGAGAGGTCCTCAAAGCGTTTGTACGAGTTGATCGTTGGTGCATAAAACACCATCATCTCGGCAGCATGGGCCATCCATCCGCCGAGGAACCAGCGAAACGTATCGGTCCCCTCTACTCCCTGACCGCTGGCGAAAGCGTTACGTCCCTCTTTGCAAAGGCTCAAGTGGATGTGGCAACTAGAACCTGCTTGGCCATGATGTGGCTTGGCCATAAAGCTGACACTCACTCCGCTCAGGTCCGCAATTTCTTTCATGCACTGTTTGAGCAGTGTGTGGTTGTCAGCCATTTCGAGAACACCCGAGTACTTGACGTTCACCTCATGCTGGCCAAGCCCCCATTCGCCTTTCGAACTTTCGACAACGAAGCCCGAGGCCTTCAAATGCCGCCGCACCGCACCTGTATAAAACTCCTGGCGCGTGCCTTGCAGCAAATTGTAATCTTCGAGATACCAGCCCAATGGTTCGAGGTCCGCGTAGCCCTTGCGTGCAGCGTCCCTGTAGTTTTCCCGGTACGCAAAGTATTCCAGCTCGGACGCACCCAGTGCCTCAAAGCCCAGGTTGGAAGCTCCTTCAAGCTGCCTGTGTAAAATGGACCGCGGGGCAATACTGATAGGCGTGCGCGCCTTCTCGTCGTGCAGATCGCAGTGCACAAACGCGGTCTTGTCCTGCCAGCTCAGCAGCTTGAGCGTGTTGAAATCCGGCACAAGATGAAAGTCACCATAGCCAAGTTCCCAGTTGGCAAAGCGGTAGCCGGGCGTAGGCTCCATTTCCATATCTACGGTGAGTAGATAGTTGCAGGCGTGGGTGCCATCGCTGGCGGTGGATTCGAGAAAATAGCCAGCCTCAAAGCGCTTGCCCATCAGCCGCCCATAGTGGTCACAGAAGCCAGCGATGACCGTGTCGACTTTACCCGCATCCACAAGCTGCTGCAGTTCGAGTAGCTTCGCATCGCGGTTCATGTGATTGTGCTGGAACGGAACGTTTCTGGAATGGTCAGTCATCGCTGGTGGCTCAACATAGCAAGCGTAGCATCGCTTCACGCCGAACCCGATGCTCTGTTCGTGCTGCAGAGCTTTCGAAAAACTCAGACTAGCCAGACTGAGTCTTGCGGTTAGAATAAACGAAGCTTTTCTTCCATACAAAGCCAATAAATATTCTGGAGTAGCTCCATGCCCAAGCTGATCGCTTTCAATGCTTCTGGTTACGTCAACACAGCGAAAGAATTTCGCAGCAACGACCCAGACCTTGCCCTCAACGGCGACGATTTCGTACTCGCCTCTGCCATCGTCCTCTCTTCCTATTGGACCCTCTTCCCAGAGCCCGGTTATCAGGGAACCCCGATCAGCCTCAGCTCCGATGGCGGCCCCGATACCGACGGCAGCTACAAAGACTACGCAGATTGGAACGGTACCCAGAACTTCCACGTCAAGTCGATTCAGTTTAATTAGCCGCAACTTCCCAGTTGCCCCTCACGATTCAAAAAGTTGGCCAATTCGCTGTGCCTTGCCTCAAACCCATTAAACTGGAGTCTGGCTTCGCATTGGGTACGATCACAAACGGCATCAAAACGGTCTGGGGAATCCGCTCGGCTCTTGCCTCCAGCCGTTGGCAATCCGACAAACTCCATGTCCACCAGTTTCGGCTCCTCTCCTCGCTTCTTAACCATTGCTACAACCGCGTTCCTTTTTACAAACGCCACTTCGACCAACACCGATTCCACCCCGTAGATTTTCGTTCGCTTGCCGATCTCGTACACATCCCGATCCTCGAAAAACACCATCTCCAAAACAGTCCACCTACCGATTTTCTGGCCTCCGGTATCGATCCCGCAGGATGCCGCAAGATCGCCACTTCCGGAAGCTCGGGCAACCCGCTCAGCATCCTGCTCCACGAAAACGGCCGCCGATCTCATCGCATTGCCGCATGGCGAATCCTTTTTGAAAACGGCTTCCGCTGGACGGATCAAACACTTGAGATTCGAATGACCAGTGGTCCGGTTTATTCCGCTCAACGTTTTGGTCTCGCCCCCAAATCCTGGCTCTCCCTCAAAGACACTCCCGCAAACTGGGTCCAGGTCATGTTGTCCTCTCGCCCGGAAGTGCTGGTTGCAGGGGCAAGCACTCTGCGTGCCCTTGCCGAGGTCAGTCCCACTTTACCGTCTCCTCCACGACTCATTATTTCCGACAGCGAAACACTCTATCCTGCCGATCGCGCGCTAATCAGCGAAAGGCTGGGCTCTGAACCGATCGACGTATTTGGCCTTGTCGAAGTCTCCAACTTCGCCTGGGAATGCCGTCATCACAAGGGTTTCCACACCAGTTCCGATAGCCACCTCGTTGAACTGCTCAACAACGAAATTGTTGTCACTCACCTCGATCAGACAGACATGCCAATACTTCGCTACCGGACTGGTGACGCGGCGGAATGGAGCAATTCTGGGCACTGTCCCTGCGGACGCACACTCCCCCTCCTGAGTCGTGTCGATGGAAGAACCCTGGATTCCGTCGAACTTCCCTCCGGCCGTACTCTGTTCTGGCCCTTCTTCCACGAGATTCTCGCTCAATTCCCGCAGCTCCGCCAGTGGTGCATCATCCAATCGACCAACCGTTCTCTCCGCTTGCAACTTGCTACCGACCCCACCACTGCCGCGAACATCGCGCAATCGTTGGCAGATCAACTGCCCGAGCCCCTCGAAATCTCAACCGAAACCCTGGCTGTCTTCCCTACGCATACCGGGAAGAAATTTCGCGCTGTCCTCCGGGAGGTCAATCAACAATGATTCTCTCGCCTGTCCAGCGCGTTCTCGATCACCTCCGCGACTTCGGCCTTCGGGGTCTCCATCTGCGCTTCCTCGCCGGCTTTCATCTCTACCGCGAGATGCCTGTCTACGAACTCAATTTCGTTCTCAATTCACCCCAACTGGAGCCCGCCATACCGGTCAATATTTCTGTCCTGACTCCAGGCGAACTCAATGAATACACTTCCGCGATGGGCGATGATCCTGCCTACACCCGTATCCTCTGGGATTGGGGTGCCAAATGCTTCATCGCCCGCCACGCGGGCCACATCATCGCTCGCCTATGGGCCGCCGAGCGCACCTTTCCACTCACCTATATCTCTCGCGATCTTATATTGCTTGCCGACGAAATCTATTTTCTCGACGCCCTCACGCTCCCTGCGCATCGAGGGAAGAATCTTCTAGGTACACTCTTGTCACAAGCCTGCCGTCATTACCGGAATCAAGGTCGGCGAAAGGCCTCCACCATTGTGTTCTCTTACAATCACGATTCCATTCGCGGCTTCGAGAAGTCTGGTTTCCAGCTCAAATTCATTCGCGGCTACTTTCAGCTCGGACCTTGGCGGCGTGACTTTCAGCGGTCAGCCGAATGACTGTTTACGAATTGCTTTCAACTTCCATTCCGGGGCGATGGAACGGGCAATTCTGGTCCGCATACTTCTCCCTGACTCCGCTCTGCGGCGGCCAATTTTCCGTTACTCGTTATTGCGGCACTCTGCGGAACACGAGTGCCTCAGCTTCCATTGTTCTTGCCGGACGTTCCGACGGTTTTCACCGATACATCACAAGCAAACTCTTTGCCGCAGAGCTACGCGTAGAGCCTCTCCCCGCGCTTCGATTCTGGAATCTGCGCCGCGAACTCAAGCGCCTGGCCACTACCAGCGACCTCGTCTTTTCGCAGACCGGACGCGTGCTTGCCCCTCGTCTTTTCGGTCCCGATTTCCTCCTCTTGCCGGCATGGGTTGGACACTGCACTCAATTACCCTCAACGCCAGAGCAACAAAAAGCCATGCTCAACCGCGTCGATGGCGACTTGTGTCTCATCCGTCGCCATAAACTGCAATGCAGCATCGATTACGACTCCTCCAGCATCGATACTTTTTATCGCGAATACTACCAGCCCACTTCCATTCATCGATATGGCAGCAATTCCGTCATCCAGAATCTTTCGGTACTTCGCCGCTACCTGTCACATGGGGCAATCCTTTGGATCAGCTCTCCACTCGGTCGTATTGCTGGGGTCTTGGTCGAACATCTCGATTCAAGCCTGGTGCTGCGCGCAGTCGGATTGCGCCACGGCGACCTCACACTGGCTAAGCTGGGTGCCCTCGCTGCCTGCTACTTCCACGCCTTCGAGTACGGCATCGCCGCGGCCTGCACTTCACTCGACTTCCGAGGCACTCGCCCCTCGCTGACAGACGGTGTTCTTTGTTATAAACGCAAATGGGGTGCTTCGATCACTGATTCTCCTGACCTCTCCTTCGAAGATATGGCCGTCCATTGGTCCCATCCGTCACCTGCAGTTCATGCTTTTTTTGAACTCTACGCCCCGATCTTCCGGCATCGCGGCAAACTCTTTGCCGCTTCAGTCCTTCCTGAGCGCGTTCCACCCGGCATTGAGAAGAGGATTGATATCAACCTGCACACCCTTCCAAAGGACACCGCCAGCTTTCTGCGCTCCTTGCCCTAGCCGCAGTCTTCACCAGTCGGCCTCCTCCCGTGTTCGCTGTACCATGGCGCGGTTGCCAACAATCGAAACCATTCCACTGGGATTATTTCCCGCTCTTCTGCAGTAGCTCCCGAAGGAAACGATTTTGGCTCAACTTTCTTCACAATCTCACCTTCCTGGCGATCCTGCTCCAGATTGTGGCGCAATGGTTGTGCAAGCAATCGTCCTTTTGCTTCTGGGACCAATATCAGTCAAGACCATTCCATTTGTTCCTTTTGTCAGAGCTCTACATGTGTAAGCAGCTCTTCGACAAATATTCGCGAAGACATGCAGAGCTTGCATCCTAAGGGGGCTTTCCCTCGAACCCATTGCGTCCACGGACATTCACCTCGAAAATCGAACTTTGGATGCTGGATGGCATAAGGCCTTTCCCTTACCATGCTCGATTTAACCAGAACACGGAATCAGTATCAGCGCTTCCCGACTTAGAACCAAAATTGGTCCTTTCCATCTGCAAGAAAATCGACTAGTCTTATCAACATGCGATCAGTATGTTTTGGAAGCATCCTGTTAGTCTGCTCACTCCTTTGTTCTGGGCAAGATTACACCTGAATTATGCACGCTGCGGGTGCGGTGCTGTTTGATTGAGAAGTACCGGTGGATGGGATCAGTCTCCGCGATACGGCCAACATTGGGGTAGAACAGTGTGAGGCCGTGAGGTCGCCAGAGACCGGCGGCCTGGAGAGG
>JANXLY010000139.1 GCA_025354885.1 Acidobacteriota bacterium
CACTGGAACCGCCACCCGTCGCTAAGTTACCTGTTCTCCGGCCTGTTCATCGGCCCCACCTCCCAAGCCCCGCGCATCGACGAGGCGCGTCACGACAGCCTGTACGAGTTGGAAATCGCGCTCTCTGCACTGAGTCGCTTCCTGCGCCTCGTGCCGGATCCGTCAACTGCAATCGATAATCGCTCGCAACTGTAACGCCTTCCCCATAGAACAGAGAATTACAGCCAAATGTTCTCTTGCACAGTTCGCCACGGCTACAGACACGATCTTTCCCGTAGCTACTTGTGTAGCGTGTATTGCAAGGCTGAAGCAGTGTGTTGAATCGCACTTGCAAGCTCATTTCGCCGTAGCCTCCACCGAACGGGACACAGTGGAGAATCTCCACTCCGCTCCAAACCCCTGTCCATTTTCATTGACAAGTATGCCAGGACTACTTTCCTCCATTTGGTTCGGGCCGCTTCCCAAAACGAACAAAGGCCATAGAAGAATCAAGTGATGCATATTTATGCCACCACGACGTTTCGATTTGAAAACACAGCTCTTTGGACGATCTGCCAGAGCAACCCCGCACGTTGGCGCGAGCGACGGTCCAGAATCAAAAGGAAAACAAAATAGACAATGGTTGAGATTGTCGCTTTGCCAAAGAAATTGAATAACGGGCGCGAAAAAACTGCGGCTGTGCCGGCAGCCCATGCCCCTGCTCCTGCCAGCACATAACTGCATACAGATCGGTATGCTATCTCCAGTGGCAGTACTTGGAATGAAACTCGCGCCTGATAGATCGTGCAAAAAGCATAGCTGATCAGTGTTGCGATCGCCGCACCCTGCAACCCGATCTTGGGCAAAAGAATCATGTTCAGGATCACGTTCATCAACGCAGCGTAGAAAAGAGTTATGGCCAATGGGCGAGTCTTTTTCTCAATGACGAGTCCGGCCGTGATGAAAACATGTGTCGCGTAGATGAGCAATCCAGCCACCAGCGTAGGTATCAAAACTTCGGCACCGCGATATTTGGCAGATGCCAGCAGCAGCACAACGTCGTGCGCTGTCACCGCAACCACAGCTAGAATCAGCGCTGAAGCCATCAGGAAAACATCTAGTCCGATGCTCAAAAATTCAATTGTTTTCGCGCGGCCTTGGGAATTCCAGATTCGGAGATAAATCGGCAGTATCGCCAGCTCCAGAGGCAGAATCAACAAAGTGCTCACATAGCTCGAAAGACCATATGCCACCGAATAAAAGCCCAGCGCCTCTGCGCCCAGAAAACTCTGAATCAGCAGCCGGTCTCCAGAGTCGAGAATGATATACGAGAGCTCCTTGATCACAAGCGGAGCGCCAAACAGGATTGCCGATTTGAAAAGCGGCAGATCAAAACTGCCCACGCTCAGCACTCCTCGACTGATCAGGGGAATCGTAAGTGAACTGACGATGAGTAGCTCGACACCCATCGTAGCCGTGAAGTATGTGTGCGCAGATGCACCCATTCGAGGCAGCAAAAATAGAACTGCCAGGATCGTCGCTGCCCTCAAGCCGACATTGGCAACGTTGTAGACTCCTGTTCGCTCTTCAATTCTAAGAAACGACCATAGAATCGATTGAACCGCGCGCAATAGAATCAGAATAGAGGCGAACAGCAAGAGCGAACTCATCGTTGGCATCAGAATCGTTGGAGGCAAGGCCCAGACGACTAGCGCGAACAGACCAGTAACGCCAAGCCCCATCCCCATAACGCCCAGATACATCGTGGAGTAGTACCGGCGTGATTCCTCAGGATTCTTTTCAAAGTTTTCCCGGTTGAAAAATCGCAATGCTGAGTGTTGCTGCCCAAGCTTCGATGTCGCCGTCAACAATAAAAATACTTTTTGTACAAGGTCAATGATTCCAAAATCGGCCACACTGAACACGCGGGTCAGGATCGGAAACGATACAAACCCCAAGCCGAGATTTACCACCATCGCCGTCAGGTATTGCGATGACTGTTTGATTAATCGCTTGAGTTCACTCGCAACTGATGGCGAATCACTCACGACGCCTTGCGCTCCTCGCTAGCACGCTCCAGGGCTTTGTCATACAGAAATGCAATGCGCCGCACCATTACTTCCACACTGAATTCTCGCTCCACAACGCTGCGTGCATTCTGACCCATTCGTCGCCGCAGGCTTGCGTCTTCGAGCAGCTCCAACAATCGCTGCCCAGCTGCTGATGAATCTTCGTTATTCACTAGAAAGCCTGTTTCACCCTCTCGAACGACTTCAGGGTTTCCTCCAACTGAGGTAACCACGCTCGGTATCCTGCACGCCATCGATTCCAGCAGTGCGTTTGACAATCCCTCACTCCGCGAAAGCAGGCAGAATACATCACAAGCCTTGACGATCGAAACGATATTCGTGACTCGTCCAATGAATTTGATATTTTTTGCAATGCCTAACTCCGCTGCCAGTTGCTGGACCGATTCTGCATACGGCCCCTCCAGCCATCCGGCAACAATGAAGTTGGTATCCGGGAGCCGTCGGCATACGTCTGCTGCCGCGCGCACGAAGACATCTACGCCTTTGTACGGCCATACCTTGCCCAGAGCAGACACCACTGTCAACCCTTTTGGATTAAGTCCATAAGTGTTGACCAGATCCGCGTGCCTAGGCATCTCGTCGATCCGGTCCAGTTCCACTCCATTGTGAACTGTGTGTACCCGGTCTCGCTCTATTCCATCTTGTTCAATCGCTGCTTCACCGGCTGCGTCCGAAACGGCTTGAATCTGGTCAAAAGTGTTCCGCAACAGGCGGTATGCGATTCCGTGCTTCGGACTCCTCACAATTCCAAGATCCCGGCGACCGGAGATCATCAGCGACCGATGCGCAAGCCTCGCGATCGGTGCCCCCCATAGATCTGAAGTCGGGAACATCGTGTGCACAATATCGAACTTCTCTGTCGCTGCAAGCTTCCATAACTTGGCCGCGATTTTCATCGCCGTAAAGTCATAAGTCTTTGTCAGCCGGAGATCATACAATGGACAAGAAAAGTAGTTCAGGAACTCCGCTTTGTTGCTCAGGTCAAAAGATCC
>JANXLY010000153.1 GCA_025354885.1 Acidobacteriota bacterium
CGGTCAGGCTGAGATCTTGACCGACGCCAAGGGCAAACAGCGGACCGTGTATCGCCGCTATGAAACGCCCTGGGAGGTGTATCAGAAACTGCCAAACGCCAGCCGCTATTTGAAGCCTGGACAGACGGTAGAAGTGTTGAAGAAAAAGGCTGGCGCAGAAAGCGATACGGATGCAGCAAAACGGATGCAACAAGCCAAGCAAATT
Source organism: Acidobacteriota bacterium (assembly GCA_025354885.1). Lineage (GTDB taxonomy): Bacteria > Acidobacteriota > Terriglobia > Bryobacterales > Bryobacteraceae > Bryobacter. Next base: position 206 of record JANXLY010000153.1, read on the forward strand.
CTCTTCGCGGATTTGTTCCCGGTAAAGAAGTCGGCATGAAAACAAGCGCTGAGCGACCGGCTGTGGAAATGACGGGCCGAGGAAAACGAGGAAAACCAAATACGGTTTCCTTCGTTTCCCACCGCTCTTGGAAATCGCCAAGCGATTCCCACATTCCCACAGCCGCGACGACGATTTCGCCTTCGCCCAAGAAAACTTCAATGAAAGGAGCCTCGGTCAACAGCTCAATCCTTTAGGCTCATCCTTCAATGAGAAAATGCTCCTTTTCGAAGGTGGCGTTTTTGACATAACCCGACGCGTTTAGTGCGCTTCAAACAAATGCGAGATGTACGGAAAGCCGTTCATTGCCAAGCGGCAGGATGCACCGTCTCCCCACCAGCGCGGCGCATGGTAGGTTGATGGCGGAACATACACTACGTCACCTTCGCTCGCGATAACCACTCCTACATTTTCGATCGGATAGCGAATTTGGCCCTTCATGATCAGCCAATATTCAGAGCCTTCCGGATGCCAGTGGCCCTTGTTGTTCGGGTCAAGCGCAGGCAGCTTTGAGTTGTATCCGTAGATGAAATTCGCTGTCCCCCGGTCATCCTGCACAACGCGGATGGTTCCCTTCAGCTTGCCGCTCTCAATCCCATCCGCCACTTCATTGAATGTGGTGAGCGGCTTGTTATTGTGCAAGTAAATTCCCATCCCATCCTTGCGGTTCATTGTGACTGGAACAAAATCGAAGCCCGGCATTTTGGGTATGTCCGGCTTGTTCACATAGATCGTCTTTGCCTTGGCGATATTGGTTTCAAAGCGCAAAGACGGTTGCGTGCCGACGCTTTCAATTGAAAAAATGGTCGCCATCGGAACCTGCACCATGTCGCCTTTCTTTGCAAGAACCGGTTGCGGCTGACCTTCGATTGTGAACTTGATTTCGCCCTCTTGAACCACCCACCAGGTGCGAGTATCTGGATGAAATTGATCCGGGTCTTTTTCGCCAGGTTGCGCCTGCACCCACTCTGAGCGCAAATGCTGATCATCCACTACAAGATGCCGCCAGCTCTTAGCCTTTGCGTGCGCTGCTTTCACCTCGGAAAGCTTTGTGTGTGGTTTGTGGGGCCCGCTATACAGCGCGGGCTTGCCTTTCGGTGCGTAGAAGGTTTGACTCCATAAAGCGACACCGAAGGCAAGGCTAACGGTGCCGACGGTGGCAATGAAACGGAAATTCATGCTCGAGCTCCTTGGCGATCAACATAGATTGCAACGCGATTCTATCATTTGAAAGCGATGTCGAATCTTGGCGGATTCGATCATTTGGCTCATCGCTGTGCCCTCGGCTTTCTCATTGGTAGAGCTTCAGGACTGTAGTCGATTCCCGAGCATTCAACCATCGAGAATATTTTTAAGAGTGACTATAATAAAAGACTCCACTGCGCTTAACGCTGAGGAAGTTGTTACCGAGGACTAATATGCTCCATAAACTTGCTGTTTCTACCCTTCTATTCACGGCAGTCCTAGCTGCGCAATCCACGTTTGGAGAGATTCGAGGAACTCTCACAGATCCTTCCGGGGCCAGCTTGGCGACGGCTTCGGTAAAGGCGCGGAACGTTGCAACGGGTGAATCGCGCAGCACAAAATCCGATAGCGTGGGCAATTACGGGGTTGTGAACCTGGATGCCGGCATCTATGATGTTGAGTTCGAGGCACCGGGGTTCCGGAAGGCAGTTACTCAAAAAGTGGTGGTTCGGGCAAGGGAAATCGCCAGAGTTGATGCGCGGCTTGAAGTACTGGGAACGTCAACAGAAGTGCAGGTTACAGAGGCCCGGCAAGTCATCAACACCGAACAGGCCTCGGTGATCGACTCAAAGACTTCGGAGCAGATTCAGGCCATCCCGGTGAACTTTCGCGCTGGGGGAACGAATTCCATTGCTTCGGCTTTATCGTTTGTCCCGGGCGTGCAGACCGACGGCGGTGGCAGCCTCTCGCTGGCGGGCAATTTACCGTACATGCTGACGGCATCGATTGACGGCATTTCGAGCATCAATGTGCGCAGCAACGGATTGTTGACAGAGATGTTTCCTTCGGCAGACGGCGTGGATGAAATCAAGATCAGCACGACGAGCGTGAACGCTGAATATGCGCAGGTTGGCGACATCACTACAACCTCACGCGGCGGCACCAACAAGATGCATGGAAGTTTGTTCTGGTATCACCAAAATGGCAGTTTTGATGCAAGAGACTTTTTTGCGGTCAGGGCACCATTTAAAGTATCCAACGACTTCGGTGGAGCGATCGGCGGCCCGGTGATCAAGAATCGTACCTTCTTCTTTTTCGATTACGAAGGCCTTCGCTATCGTGCTCAGAGCATCATCAATGCTACGGTGTTGCCAACCAGCTACCGCAGTGGCGATCTTTCGAGCGTAGTTGCCCCGATTCGAGATCCGCAGACGAATGTGCCCTTTCCAGGCAACATCATTCCTGCTTCCCGGATCAGTCCCGTTTCGACGAACATCATGTCAGCGCTTTTCCCGCTGCAAAATGTTGTCGGCAACGCCATCAATTCGCCCAATTACCGCGTGCAGTTGCCAGGCGGTAATACGAACAATCAATGGGATGTGCGCGGTGACCACACGATCAATTCCAAACAGAGCATTTTCGCCCGCTTCAGCTGGAAGAACGTAACGCGAGAAACCCCAGATACGTTGCCTGCATTCGGTACTGCACGCACGCCGGAATTTTCGAGGGCTTTGACAGTCGCACATAACTATGTAATTCGCCCCAATCTTGTCAACGAAATTCGTGGTGGATATGCAAACCGGCCGCGTTCGGTCAATTTTGGCCCGAACGGCACCAGCTTTGACGGACCTGCGTTGATCAAGTCCGTGGGCATCCTGGGAATCCGCTCAGATCCACCCAAAGGGGCGCAAACTCCGGACTTTGGAATCACTGGTTTCTCAGGTACGGGACGCAGCCGCGGATTTACTCAATTGAGCCGCACGATTCAGGCAACAGACAACCTGACCTGGACCAAAGGAAAGCACAGCTTAAAGTTTGGGGCTGACGTTCGTCTGCTCCGCACACAGGACAATATCTCGTTCTTCTCTGGCGACGACATGGGCGAATACCGCTGGAACGGGCTTTTCAGCGGCAACGCAAGCACGGACTTCCTTTTGGGGTTACCCCAAGAACCAGAACAGCCAACACCAGCCCCGACATTGATGGCAGCACATGGCACCAAGGGTATTACGCTCAGGATGACTTCCGTGTTTCAAACCGGCTGACGCTCAACTACGGGATTCGGTATGAATTTCACAAGCCGTTCTGGGACAAGACGCTGCAACTGGCAAATTTCGACAGAGCATTCCCTGGAGGCCGAGTCATCGTACCGAATGACCAATCTCTTGCGCTCACCTCACCTGGATTCAGGGCATCGATTGGCAATACACCGATCATCACCGCGTCTGCAGCCGGCATTCCAGAGGCGCTGCGTTATTCCGACAAAAACAACATCATGCCTCGCTTTGGTTTCGCGTATTTGCCCTTTGGAAAGAAGACAGTAATCCGCGGAGGTTATGGGATCTATTCGGTGACCATCCTGGGAGCTGTGTTTTATTCGCTGACAGGAATCCACACTTCAGACACGCGCACTTTCGATAATGGTCGCGATGCTTCAGGCAACCCTCTGTTTCAATTTCCGAGACCGTTCCTGTCTGGACTTGGCACTTTGACCGCCGTTGGTAACGCAGACTTCCGGCGCGGGAATCAAGTCGACTCGCCTGACCCTTACGTCCAGCAATGGAGCCTAACCCTGGAACAGGATTTGGGCTGGAAGACAGGTCTGCGTGTCACCTACACCGGTTCCCATACGATCAAACTGTATATGAGCCCTGACCTGAACCAATTGCATGCAAACACTGCCGGGTACTCAGCCTCGAAAGCCAGCCGCCCTTATCCCAACTGGGCAATTGTATATAGCCGCGACCCGATTGCGGGAGCCCGCTACAATGCGGTTACGACGGAACTCAACAAGCGTATGTCCAACAATTTGACCTTCCAGAGTTCCTGGACCTGGGCCAAGAATCTGAGCAACGCACTCGGGTCCAACAGTTCCAGCTTCCCTGGCGAAGCTGGAAACGTACCGACGGACCGATTCAATCTGGATCTGGATAAAGCCAATGTATCGGCAACGCGCCGCCACCGCTGGCTGACCACATTCCTCTATCAGACTCCTGTCGGAAAATCCTGGAATCCTGTGCTGAAGTCGGCTGCGGGAGGTTGGAATCTTTCTGGGATTCTGCTCTATCAGACCGGGCCATTTCTCACTCCGATCACTGGTGGCAGCACCGACCCGAGCGGCACCAATGTAGACGCGCGCGCCAACGACAGGCCTGATTTTACAGGGGCTGGCAATGGCAATCTGGAAGCATCCAGTCGGTCTGTAACTCGCTGGTTCGACCGGACCGCATTCCGGATCCCAGCCAGCAACATCGGCCGCAACGGGTATGTTGGAGCCGGAATGCTGGTGGGACCTGGCACGGTGAATGTTTCGTCGAAAGTTCAGAAGCGCTTTTTTGTAACAGAGAACGCTTATTTTCAACTGGAAGGTTCAGCGGTGAACCTGATGAATCATGCCAATTTTGCAGCACCTGGATTGAATATCAGTGCGTCGTCGTTTGGTGTAATCAGCTCAACGCAGGGCCAGGAAGGTTCCGGCGCAAGGCAGTTACAAGTGAGCCTGCGATTTACGTTCTAAGCGAGATACAAGCTCTTGTGCTTAGTCATGAGTGGACGTGTTCTGGCTGATGCGCTGCGGTTCTACGGTCAGCGATAGAGCCATGGCGGCCCAACTGGTTCCGGCAGCGGAGATCCATTGATCGTGCGAGTAGGGGAAGCCGCTATCAAAATACGGCTGGACCCAGATGGAGCGCGATTTAACGTGCCAGGAGCCGTCATCAGCCTGAGTGCGCAATAAATAACGGACACCCTTCTGATAGACAGGATCGGTGGCTGGCATCTTGCCCGCTGCATTTAGCGCAAAGAGAGCTTGGCCAGTGGCATAAGAATCGGTCTCCATTGTTGCCATCTGGCTCCAACCGCCGTCGCCTTGCTGGATCGAGGTGAGTGCGCGGGCGGCGCGAGCAACAGAGGCTGCCGGGGCATTGGCCCAAGCCAGTGCCATCAGGTGGAATGCACGGTCTTGGGTATTGGTTGGCTTCATTTTGTCGAGCATTGATACAGCGCGGGCTAGCGCCTTTTCGGTGTCGGCCTGATCTGGTGCCTGAGTAAAGTGTTTGAGTGAGTAAATGGCGAGAGCAGTCGCCTGGTAATCGCCGACATTCATTGGCGGGCGACGGCCCTCGTTGGTACGCCAGATGCCCTCCGACGTTTGCATGGCTTTGATGTAATGAACAACGGCGTCCGTGTATTCATCTTTGGCACTGCGATTCATGCCTAGATCGAAAAGCTCCCAGCCCAGACCCGAGACACCAAAAGTGTTGAGATCCATGATCCGTTCCGGGCTGCTTCCATTCATGGCAACAGCGAGTTGGGCAATGGACTTTGAAGCGGGCAAGCCGCGTTCGCGCGCAAGGCCGACGGCAACAGAGGGCAGATCCTGGGAATGGCAGGAATTGCAGCCTGCGATGCGAATGAAGTTGTGACTTTGCGCTTCGAGTAAGCTGAGTGCTTTGGGGACTGCCTCGGAAATAGACCGCTCCCTTTGTCCAATGACAGGCTTGAAGATAACCGCGACTTTCTGCGGCTCAGCTTGAGCGCCCAGCAATCGGGCGACTTCAGTGTTGCCACGCTTGGCAGCAAGGGTGCGCGGGGTCTCATCCTCGCCGGTGGCGTTTCGATCCGCACCAGCGGCTAGCAGCAGCTTAACGACGCCCACAGGTATGGTGTCAGAACCAGCAGCGTACATGAGAGGAGAGTAGCCGCGATCATCGCTCGCGTTTACCGGAGCGCCCGCATCGAGAAGGAGCTTGACTGTTTCTTCGTTGCCGGCAGTAGCAGCGTTAGCGAGCGCCGATTCCAAATGTTTATTGAGTACTTTCGCGTCGGCACCTTTGGATAACAGGAGTTGGATCGACAGGGGATTTCCGTTGGAGGATGCAGCCATCAGTGCAGTTGAACCAGCACCGTTCTTCGCGTTCACTTTGGCGTTCTTCTCGATCAGCAGTTGCATCGTTTCGACGTCGCCTCGGGTGGAGGCAACCATGAGTGGCAACTGTCCTGAAGCAGTGGCCAGGTTAGGATCTGCGCCTTTGGCGAGCAGAAGTCGTGCGCTCGCCTGACCGGTGAAGAGCGAGGCAGCCTGATAAAGCGGGGTACGGCCGTCCGCCTGCTTTGCGTTGATGTTGGCACCCTTTTCGAGGAGTAAACGGACCTTGGCTTCGTCGTGAATTGCCCAATGCAGAGGTGTTGAGTCACGCTTGTTTGTGGCGTTGACGTCGGCGGATTGCTCGAGCAGCAGTTTGACCATCGCCAGTGAAGCGAAGCCGACGGCGTGGTGGAGCAGCGTCGATCGAGAGCGATCTGTGACCTTAAGGAGAGCCGAATCCGCTGTGAGCAGCTTTTGTACTGTTTGAATGTCGTTGAGACGGACGGCTGCAATCAAAGAGGCGACTTTAGGATCTAGCGGCGGGACTGGGGCTTCTTGTTTCAGCTCCATGCGGAAATCAGCACCTTGGTCAATCCAGGCGCGCAGCAGGCCGATCTCATCATCGGTGAGAGCGCCAGTAGGAGGCATCTGGAGACCACCGTCCCCGTTTACCAGTCGCCGAATCAGCTTGCTCGTGCTGCTGTTACCTGGTGTAATTACCGGCCCATAATCGCCGCCACGCATCGCGTTCTGGCGGAGGTCGAGACGGAGTCCCGACTGCTGGACATCGGGTCCGTGGCAGGAATGGCAGTTTTGAGCCAGAATCGGCCGGATGTCTTTTTCAAAATCAACTTTGAGTTGAGAAGCTGGGGGTAACTTGGTCTGGGCGGCCAAAAATACACACCCTGTCAGCATAAGAATTGTCGCGCGCACTCAGACCTCCGTGGAATGACTGATCGCACAGCCATTGGGGTGAAGCTATCATGAGGCACGGTTTGAGTCAATTCATGATCTATCAGAGGGTGCGCGACTTTAACAAGGCGATTTCACGATTCGCCTTGTTTTGCGACTAATTCTGGAAGTAGTATATACTTCCAGCAGGAGGCTGCATGCCAGACTCTCTCCCGGACCTGGAATCCCGCCGTGCGGATCTGCTCGGCTCCCTTTCCTCGCTTGGCGATTTGCGCCCTGGTTCCATCGTGGGTGCGATTCGCCGTTGCGGCAAACCCACTTGTCATTGCGCGCAACC
>JANXLY010000159.1 GCA_025354885.1 Acidobacteriota bacterium
TACTAACCCCGGATACTGCGTAAACGCCATTTTTAATATAACCTAAAGTACTTCCAAGCAACCTTTCTGTGGCATCGCCAAAATCTTTGGTAACGTCATCAACAGCTTTAAAACTATTTGGCGCAGGGAAGTCTGAGCCAGTTGGCGCCATGCCGGTGTAATAGCCGCCAATATCCATCGCATTCCACAGGCTCTCTACCATGGGTACAAACTTCTTCGACTTACCCTTTAATCCGCCCAGAAGTTTGGTCCAGCTATCCTTCGGCAATAGATGAATGTCCTCCGCAAAGCTCGTGAAAATGCAGCGCATTAGAAAGCCAGCCACGCGATTGGCCTCAAATTGTTTTTCGAGGTCTTTCGCCAGCTCTGCCAGGCGCCCGGCAACCTCGCGCGTTACCCGCGCACTAATCAGGGTTGGATCGAGAGAGAGCGGATCGGTCCAAATTTTCGCTAGCCGCTCCCTGGACAGGTCGTGCTCCAAATCACGCAGGAAAATGCGATGCGTCTTCGCATCCGGGAACGGAACATACGCCTTGCCAGTCAGTGAAAAATCTGCGAATACTTCAATGCTGTAGCCAACATCCACCACCAGCAAAAAGGGAGGCCAGCCTTCCGCGACGGGCAATGCCTTGGCATACGCTTCGGCCTGGTTTCTGGCCCGCAACATGGAATCATCCCAGCCCGGAGTGCCCCGTAACGCTGAGCCCCGCTTCAACTTGGCACCGCCGAAAAGCGATTTCTCAGCCGTCGCGTTGCTGCCTTGTTTCGCTTCGAGCACAAAGCAGCCGCGCCGGTACAAGTCGATCCTGCCGGGGCTGGTGGTGCCATCTCCGTTTTGAAAAGTCACCGCTCGCTAAAAGACGTAGGTGTTCTGCGCATCTTCGGCAAGCGTCGGTTCTGGGCGCGGTACCGCGAGAAAGTCACAGAGTTCCGTGAGAAAAAGCTGGTAGTTCGCCCGCTCTGCCGCCTCAGATTTTACCCAACGGTCAAGAAACTCCACTAGGCCTACATCCTCTGCAATTCGCGCCACATCGCCGCATACCATCGCAAAAACCGCTCCGGCTCTTTGCTCTCCTGCGCCTCACAAAGCGTATAGCGTTCATAGTTCATATCCCGCAAGAGCCGGAACAACTCGCGATACGGATACGGCCCCGCCAGCTCATTAATATGCACATTCTTGATCCACGGTTTCAGCAGATCAAAACTCGGCTTCACAATCCCGTTCACCAGATCTGTCGGATTTGAATTCCAGCACAAGCCCACCATCTGGTGCTTGGTCGCCTTCATGATCGCGGCACTCACCGGCGGATTCTGCGTCGTCTTGCCGTGTACCTCAAGCCAAATTTCGACACCATGCCCTGACCCATAGTCCCCGAGTTCCCGCAAACATTCCGCAATCCGTCCGATCGTTGTCGCCTCCGGCACACCGTCTGGCAATCCGTTCGGTCTGACCTTCACACCCCAGGCACCGGTGTCGTGCGCTAGGTCGATAAACTTCTTTGCTTCATCTACATTTTTGCGCCGCACCGCGTCATCAGGCGACTGAAATTCTGCTGTCGATCCAAAGCTCAACAGCCTCACTTTCGACCGTGAAAATTTCGCCCCCACCGCCTTGCGCTCTTCTGCCCCAAGTGTTGGCTCCACCCCGTGCTTGTGCTGAGTTCGCAACTCGACGGCCTCAAAGCCCGCCGCTTCCAGATTCTTGATAATCGTTTCGACGTCCCAATCCTTAAGAACGTTGTACGTGACGGCCCCTAACTTCATATGGATTTCAAGCTATCACGAACCGCCTCAACCACGGAATCCATTTCATTCAATTCCAGGTAGAAATGAGGCGAGAATCTGACCCATCCCTGCCGGGGTGCTGCCATGATCTTCCGCGCCTTCAGATCCGCATGAAGGCGAACGCTATCCACTCCCTCCTTGCGAAAACTCAAAATCCCGGACCCCGTTGCCTGATCCCGCTGCACCATCAACTCGCAGCCAATCTCGCGCAAGCCCACTTCAAGACGCCCCGCCAAACCCATCACCCGCTCCCCCACTTGCGCAACACCATACGCGTTCAATAGCTTCATTGACGCGCGCAGCCCAAAGCTACCAGCGACGTTCAGCGTTCCGGGTTCATAACGGCCTGCATCGCTCCGCAAGGTCATATCGCGACTTGCATAGTCGGCCCAGTGCTTTACAGTAGTCCATCCAAATTCCACCGGAAAGATTTGATCCTGAACGGATTGATCTACATATAAAACACCCCAACCCTCCGGCCCGAGCAGCCACTTGTGTCCGTCTGCGGCTAGCGCATGAATCCCGCAAGCCTTTACATCGAGGGGAAAAGCGCCCAGCCCTTGGATCGCATCCACAAAGTAGAACACACCGCGCCGCTTACAAATTTCTCCAATTGCTTTAAGATCTACCCGGAAACCACTCAAATAATTAACCCAACTGATTGCCAACAATCGCGCCCCGCGGCAAGCCTCCTCCACTTTTTCAAGCGGATCATACAAGCTCAGCCAGCGCACAACGCAGCCCTCCCGCTCCTCTAAGAGCTTCCAACAGTAGTAGTTAGCAGGAAATTCTTCGCGAAAAGCGACTACAACATCGCCCGGCTGCCAACTGAGCCCCATCTGCACAGTGGCTATCCCTTCGCTGGTATTCTTTACCATCGCGACTTCGCGCTCGCTGCACCCGATCATCCGGGACAGTTCCGTGCGAACGCCTTCGCAAGCTCCCATCCATTCCGGGTAGTGGTAACTCCCCCAGTTCATCGCATCGTCGGCATACCACCGCATGGCATCTGCAGCCGGTCTGGGCAACGGAGAAACAGCCGCATGATTCAGGTAGATCAAATTGGCTGTGACAGGAAAATCATGACGATCTGGCCGAACTTCGAAACTCATTTCTTCCACGATACGTTATAAACTATAGTCAGGTAGATTCGGAGGCAGTTCGCCACATGAAGACTCTCACAGCGCTGTTGTTGATTTCCAGTCTTGCTTTTACGCAAGACGACACCACCACGAAAGACACCACCACAAAAGACCCCAAGGCTCCCAAGGTCGAGAAAAAGAAGACCAGTAAAAGGAATCCTGATGACATCGGCGAACGAGATGTCTCAAAGGGTGTAAATTTCTACTCGCTCGAAAAAGAGATCGCTCTTGGCAAAGGCCTGGCGCAGGACATCGAGCGCTCTGCCAAGATCGTAGACGATCCAGTCATTGCTGAGTACGTCAGCCGCATCGGCCAGAATCTGGTGCGCAATTCCGACGCCAAAGTTCCATTCACAATCAAAGTAGTCGATTCCGAAGAGATCAACGCCTTCGCTCTTCCCGGTGGTTTCTTCTTCGTCAACACGGGCCTGATTCTCGCTGCCGATACAGAAGCCGAACTTGCCGGCGTCATGGGACACGAGATTTCGCACATCGCCGCCCGTCACGGTACACGAGGAGCAACTCGCGGTCAGATTGCCAACCTCGCCACGATCCCGCTGATGTTTCTCGGCGGCTGGGCGGGCTTCGGGCTCCGTCAGGCGGCTCAGGTAGCAATCCCGGTTGGCTTCCTGTACTTCAGCCGTGGCTTTGAAAAAGAGGCAGATCTCCTTGGCCTCCAGTACATGTACAAGGCCGGTTATGACCCCGGCGCTTTCATCGATTTCTTTGAAAAACTTCAAGCCAAAGAGAAACGAAAACCGGGCACGCTTTCCAAGGTTTTCTCTTCTCATCCTCCAACGGATGATCGCATCACAACAGCCCAGAAAAACGTTCAGGAAATCCTGAAAGAGAAGCCTGAGTATGTTGTGACCACCAGCGAGTTCCAGGACGTCAAAGCCCGCCTCATGGCGATGAACAATCATCGCAAGCTCGATCCTCAGGACCCCAACCGTCCTCGTCTGCGTCGTAAACCCGGCGACGGAACTACAACCATTGAAGACGAAGACGGTAAGAAGACCAAGACTGATGAAGACGAGCGTCCAACGCTCAAGCGTCGTCCTACAGAAAAAGACACTCCGAACTAACAGACTGTATTTTTTTGAACAGCAAAAGCCCATTTTTGAGAGATCAGAAGTGGGCTTTTTGATTTTTAGGCGGCTCGTTTGAACAGCTCGATTGGATCACGCCAACCCGCATGTTATTCTGTATACAGTCCTTGTAAAAGTGACGTCTGTGGGCCTGTAGCGCAGTTGGGAGCGCGCTTTCAGCAATGAAAGAGGCGGGAGTTCGAATCTTTCCGGGTCCACCAATCAAATTCTCTTTTTTCGCAATCGCGGAAGATCCCAAAAGAACCATAGCAGCGCAGCAGCAAATATCATGGGCCAGGCACCAGCTTGAAAAGCGAGGTCATAAGAACCCGTGCGGTCGATGTGCGCGCCGAGTGGCCGCTGGAGGCTTGAGGGAACAACCCAGGCGATAAAGGAGAGCAGGCCGGTAACGAGGCCGATGTGCTCTTTGGAGAGTTCCTGTGTGAAAGAGTAGTAGCAGGGAAAAACGCCGAGGCTGCCGACAGCCATCAGGGCCAGAATGCCCATAGCGGCATGCACAGGCGCGACACCAGGGATCAGTATTTCTCCACGCGTAACCATCGGCAAGACCATGCCAGGCATGACAATGAGCGAGCAGAAGGTGAATACTGCGCGGCGGGAATTCAGAATGCTGAGGCCGCGCTTGTGGAGCCAAAGTGTCGCAACACCGGCGAGCAGGCAACCGATGTCGGTGAGGATGTAGTAGGCGGGGAGGATGCGACTGAGCGTCAACGATTCGCTGAAACCTAAGCCCGCTTTGTCTTGCAGTGCCAGGGGAAGCCAGACGCGGTAAAGACTCCAGGTTCCATTGATGCAGGACACGACAACGGCGAGGAGCCAGAAGCGGTGATTCGCAAGCAGGGCAAGAACGGATTGGGTCCAGGGGACAACGGGCGCTGGGTTCGCTATGGAAGCTGCTTCGAGGCTACGGCCTCTGATCGTAAAGATCCATGCCGCAACCCAGACCAGGCCCACGGCACCAATGACAATGAATGGCAGGCGCCAACTGCCGGGGGCGCTCGTAAGCATGGCGGCTATGATGAACGGCGCGGCAACAGCGCCAATCGATACGCCACTCTGCAAGACGCTGTTCCCCATGGCCCAGTCTTTGGGCGGCAAAAGGCGCTGCGTAGTTTGGAGTGCGCAGGGCCAGTGCCCGGACTCAAAGAAGCCCAGCATGGTGCGGCAGAGCAGTAGACTCCCAAGGATGGGGGCGATGCCGGAGAGTACCTGAAAGGGGCGCCAGATGGTGGCCAGGCTCGCGCCGATCCAGCCGTCAGCACCGGCAAAACCGGTGAGAATGCCCATGGCGGACCAGAGCAACAGGATCGTGGGGTAGAGCCAGCGGACGCTGACTCGATCCACGATCCAGCCAAAGACGATGGCACCGCAGGCAAAGGCGTAGCCGAAGTACTGCTCCACTTGGCCGTAATCGGCTTTGGAGAGATGGAGTTCCTCAATCATGCGGCGGGAGACGCTGGCGAGCGTCATGCGGTCCATGTAGTTGATGGTGCTGGCAAGCAGGAGCAGCGCGCAGACCCACCACTTCCAGGCCGTATTCTGGCTCTCGGCGACTTCTAAAGCCAACTGTGTCCGTCCCACTTTTCGATTTGGCCGAGGAAGTCTTCGACGCCAGCCGAGAACGTGGCGAAGAGGTGTTCGCCCTTGCCGGCAGTGGCGTGTTGCGGGGAGCCGATGTGTCCGGTGGGTGTTCGTTCCTTCGTAATCCAGCCTCGGTAAGCGGGATCAAACGCATAGCCAGTGGGGACCGTGTCCAGTTTGGTGACATCTCCAACGACGAGCTGCGGCGCGAGGCTCAGAATCATCGAAGTCTCCCATTCACAGGCATGGCCCATCTCTTGTTGAAGGTATCCCTCGCCAGGCTTCGCAAGGTCCCAGTAGCAGGCAAAGAGAAGGAGTAGATCATTGCGGTCGCGATACTTCTGACGAAGTTCAAAGATGGCCTGTTTGGCGGGGACGATATTGCCGCCGTGGCCGTTGAGAAAGAAGATGCGTTTGAATCCGTGACGAATCAGGTTTTCGGCAAGGTCGCGGAGGAGGTCCAGATAGAGCCTCGGAGAGGCGGAGATGGTGCCAGGGTAATCAATGTGATGATCCGAATTGCCGAGCCACTGCAGGGGAGCAAACAGGGCGCGATCACCAACAGCGGCTTCGGCGCGGCGGACGACTTCGCCAAGCAGTAGGCTGTCGGTATAGACAGGCAGGTGGTGGCCGTGTTGTTCGACGGCGGCGATGGGAATCACAACTGGAATATTGCGGTCGAGTTCGTGGATGGCGGGCCAAGTCTTGTTAGCAAGGTACATGGGGAATGATTGTCATTGTACATAGGTCGTGAGAGGCGCGGCAGCTATCTTGAGAAGCAATTCATTATTTGCATCGGTTAGAGTAGAGAAGATGCGAATTGTCCTGCTGGTCCTCCTTTCGATTTCCGTCTTCGGACAGGAGATCAAACCCCTATTCCCCAACTCCGGGCCAAAGCCCGTTGGCCCATACTCTCCCGGACTCTCTTTCGGAGACTTTGTATTTGTCTCTGGCCAGGGGGTCGGCGATGGCAGCGGCAAGCGCGCGGCGGATACACGAGGCCAGGCGATCCAGTGCCTGAACAATGTCCGCAATATCCTGAAGCTGGGCCAGTTGGATATCGCCAACATCACATCGCTGCAAATCTACCTGACCGATAAGGCGCAGGAGCCCATTGTGGATCAAGTACTCAAAGATACCTTCTCTGGCAAGATCCCTCCACGCTCGACACTTTTCGTTCCCCGGCTCCCGGTCGAAACGCCATTGGAGATTACGGCCTTCGCTCACAAGACAAAACAGACAGGCGAACTGGAAGCTCCTGCGCTCGACCGTCCTGCAGGCTGCAAGGCCGTCAAGCAGTTCATCCAGTGCGGAGTAGAAGTGGCTGTCGGCGGAGCGGATGTCGAACAACAGACCGCATCGGTACTTGGTGCCCTCGATGCCCGCCTGAAGCTGCTTGGCAGCTCGCTATCCAAAGTAGTGGCTACCAATGTGTATCTCGCCGACATCACGGAATTTTCGAAGATGAACGCAGCCTACGCGAGCTTCTTCCTTTTGCGAGCCCCTACGCGGACTACGGCGCAACCGTTTGCTCTACCGCGAGGCCGCGTCGCGATCAGCCTGGTCGCCACCAAGTAGCTGCTGCTCATAATCTGCACTGTCGAAGTGCCCCAGCGAATCGGCGATCAACCCGTCCAAGCCAAAGGTCCATTGCTCAAACCCGCTGATGCGAACTGAATTCCCTGTGCCGCCGGGCCCGTTGTTTGTACCGACCAGCGTCCATCGGTAAATGGCGCCTTCGCCTTCAATCACAGCTCCATCCAGGAGAATCGTCAGATCGGGAAACGCAGTCATGAAGCTTTGCGCCACTTCGCTGATCGCGATTGGCCCAACGGCAGGACTTCCGTCATTTACTTTCAGCGATCCGTTTGAAGAGAAGAATGAGGCGACACTCGCGGGCGTCTGACTGCACCACGCTGCGGTATAGCGCTCCGCAAATTCACGTAGCCACTTTGCTTCCATGAGGACTCTACAGATTCGCCAGCCGGGTATCAGCGTCGCCAAAGCGGTCAAGCTTCACATCCATGCGATCCATGATGGACAGATACAAGCTGCAGAGTTTTCGGTTTTCATTGCCTGCTTTGAGATAGTTGAGCGAGCGGCCTGTCTTGAGCGTTCCGCCAAGCCCACCAGCCAGCACGATGGGCAGACGTAGATTGTCATGCATGCGCCCCGCCCACATGTTGTTGATGAACATCAGACAGGAGTTGTCGAGCACTGTGCCCTCTCCCTCAGGCATCGCGTCGAGCTTTGCGGCAAGATAGGCGAGTTGGCTCAGATGAAAGCTTGAAATGCGCTCGTAGCCATCCGACAGGTTGTCGTGCGAGGCGGCGTGGTGGCCTTCTTTCACATTGAGGAAGGGGTAGTAGAGAGCCGAGAGGTCGCGGGCCAACAGCAGGGAGGCCACCCGTGATTTGTCTGTCTGAAAAGCGATCGCAACAATGTCGCACATCAGACGGGCATGCTCACGAAGATCTTCAGGCAATCCGTTCGCCGGACGATCCATCGTCCAGGCAGGACGATTCTTGCCCTTGGCGGCATCATCCGCAACATCCTTGTTCTTGCGCGTAACTTCGATGCGCCGCTCCACTTCTCGCACACTCGTCAGATATTCATCCAGCTTCGATTTATCGGTCGAACTGATTTTGCGCTCCAGTGCCCCGGCGCGATCCTTCACGCGATCGAGAATACTCAAGTTCCGAAGGCTGCCGCGATTCTCAAAAAGACTGTCCCAGGCGAGCGAAGGATAGACCTCGTTCGGCACCGGAGAATCCGCGCTCTGCCAGGAGATATGCGAACTGTAGGCCATCGAGAAATTGGACTCATGGTAGCCAGTCATAGGCTGCTCACAGGCAAGCACAAGGCTCTGCTGCGCCGTATCCTGCCCTACCCGATTGGCAATCATCTGGTCGACCGTCGTGCCCGCATGAATGATCGGGCCCTTGTCAATCACAGCACCAGAGAGCAGGCAGCCGGTCTGCCCTGGATGGATGCCCTGCCCCATCGCCATCTTGAGGTAGAGGCCGTCAATCACGTTGATCTTGTGCTTGATTGGCTCGAGCACAGAAAGCGTTTTGCTGAGCTTCATCTCGGCGCCATCGCCTTCTGATTTCCAGTGCTTCTCGTTAATTCCGTTCCCCATGAACAAAACGCCAAAGCGCTTGGGAAAGGGCGCAGCGCTGTTGGAGTTGCCCTGCAAGGCGTGCAGAGATTCCAGCCACGGCAACGCCATCGTGACTCCAGCGCCACGTAACATCGCACGACGGGGGATCCGTTTATTCGCTGATTGATTTTGGTTGGACATCTGCATTAGCTCCACGCTTGTTGAGAAATTGGGGACTCGTAATAATCATTTCGACCAGCGGCGCAAAACGTTTGCCGGTTGCAGCAAGCCGACTCTGCATACGCTCTATTGTAATTTCATCCGAAAGTTGAAGTGAGCGCCCGAGACCATACGCGAGCAACTTGCGGCACAAATTTGCTTCAAAACCCTTCTCTCGACTGGCACTGATATAAGTCAGCACACCTTCGAGACCCGAACCCTGTGTACCATCCGGGAATGTCGCGTTGGTATCTACCGGCCGCCCACCGAGATCAAGGCTGCGCCTTTCGCCAATCGGGCCAAAGCCCTCAAAGACGAGGCCGAGCGAATCAAAGCGCACATGACAGGCGGCGCAATTGGGATGCTCTCGATGCTTCGCCAGCATTTCCCGCATCGAAAGTGGAACTTTGGCCTCGTCAGACGGCAACTCGGGGACGTTCGCCGGTGGCGACGGAATGTTCTCACCGAGCAGGCGGCGCGTGAGCCAATAACCACGTTTCACGGGGCTCGTACGCAGCCCGGGAGCATTCTGCGTAAGAAAGACCGCCATGGGCAAGAGGCCGCCGCGTCCATAGCTTTGGGCATCCTCTATGCGCACCCATTGATCCGCCTTGCCCGCAAGTTCCGGCATACCGTAGTGGCGGGCCAGGACTGGATTGACGAAGGTATGCTTGCCATAAAGCAGGTCGAGAATCGAACGGTCATTCCGGATCACGTCTTCCACATAGCGCACCGGCTCTTCAAACATGGCTTGCCGCAATTCGTTATTGAAACTGGGAAAGCGTTGCCGATCGACAGCATTGTGTTCTTCAAAACGCCTGAAATCAAGCCAGTGTCCGGCGAACTCTGTTGCAAAGCGGCGGGCGCGTTCGTCTTTGAGCATGCGACGCACCTGCGCCACGAGCACACCAGGTTGACGCAACTGCCCGGTTGCGGCGCGGTTCAGAAGCTCCTGATCCGGCAGGCTCGACCAGAGAAAGTAACTGAGGCGGCTTGCCAGCGCGTAATCGGGCAACTGCTTTACCGGCGCGCCGGAAATGCGGTTGTCGAGTAAGTCAATGCGGTAGCAGAAATCTGGAGACATTAGAATACCGACGATCGAATCACGGATCGCCTCTTCGTGAGTAAGCCCGCTTTTCTCCCTGACTTCGCGATAGTAAGTCATGAGATCCGCGCGCTCTGCTTGGGTAAGAGGCCTGCGGTAAGCTCGAGCTGCAAATTGTGCCAGAGCCTCCAGATGCCTGGGCTCAGATTCAGCGCGAATTTTCTCGACTGCCCGGATGGCTGTATTCACTTGCTGAAAATGAGCATTGATCGCCTGAATCGCGACCGGATCATTGCTTGCTGCTGCCTTGGCCTTGACAAGATACTGATCGCGCAATCCAAAAATAATCGCCTCAGCAGTTACAGCCTGGTCGGTTGGCCGGGTACTTCCAGATTCGCGACCGTTGCCAAGAATCTCGCCACTCTGGTTGAAGTAATACTGGGTGTAAGTGCGGATTGTGTGGTCGCCAATCAGATCAAACTCCACCCAGAGCTTCTCCAGTTCCTGCTGATCTTTAGCGTTCAGAATCAATTCCCGCAGCGGTTGATCATCGCGAAAATATCCCATTACATTGTGAAAGCCGGCACTCAGCAGCCGACCCTTATCTTGCGAATCATCAGGGAAGAATCGACCGCGTTCGCTGACGAAAAATGCATCAGGGAAGACACCGGCAAAGCGTCCAAAGGCAGCCTCATATCGAGGACGCTCTCCGGCTGCCACCCGCAACGGATCCATGTCAGCGAGGCGGGCCTTAATCAGTTTTGACATTGCCTGCTTGGCCACTGTGTCGCTGGGATCCCGCACGAAAAATTCTCCCTTCTTGGGAGCAACTGGAATTTGCGGCAGGGGCTCCCCCTCGACCAGCAAGGCACCCCGGTCGAAATCCATCCGGTTGTGCGCAAACTGATTCAGCTTCCAGTTCATCAAGGGCTGCGATGTCGCACTCAACCCAGCCACCAAAGGGCTCGAGTAATGTCGTGCACTTAATGCCCTGACCCGCACAACGTAATCGCGCATCGCTACGCAGGCAACTCGTGCAACATCAGCTTCTCCGAGTTTTGGTGTAGGCAGTGCAATCCACATCGCCTGCAATTTCGCAAGCGGACCTACCTCTTCTCGAAGCCCTGTAATCGCCTTCCAGATCAGCGGAAGGTACTTCGGGCTCACCTTGCTTTCAGTAGCAACCGAGCCAAGCGTGGCGTTTGGTTTGCCAAGAATCACCCGATGCTGATAACGCCAGGCGGCAAGAAAATACTCCGCGTAGTCGGTAGGTTGGCTCTTGTAGAAATTGACAATGCGCTGGATCGCATATTTTTCGCGATCCGTTTCAACCAGCATCGGGTGAGCTGCGAAATCAATGCCCTTCGGTGTCAGTACCAACTGATTGGCCACCGATCGGGCAGCCTGCAAATATTTGTTCAACAGTGCAGGCGACATGGACAGCGACTCACCGGTGTTATCGAAGCCTTCTGGATTTGCCGGATCTACAGGAAATTCTTTCGTCGGCTGCATATCAACGCCTGTCAGATCGCGAATTGTGTAGTTGTATTCCGCGTTGCTAAGCCGTCGCGCCAGCACAATGCCAGGGTCCCCCGCATGCTTGCGAGCTTCGTTCATTCGCATCGCCTCAATCCATTCGATGATGCGCTTGCTGTCCTCGACCTCTGGATGCTTCATCGGCTTTGGAGGCATGTCTCCGGCCTTGAGCCGTTCTCCAACCTGGGCCCAGCGCGGATGATCGCGAACCACATCGGCTAAGGATGTGTAGGGTTCGAGATTGAATTGTGCGGCAGGCTTCTGACCGCTATGGCAGCTGATGCAATAGCTGGCAACGAAGGGTCGAACTGTTTTCGTGAATCGACGATCGAGTTCCGTATCGACCGGGCTTGCAGCGAAGATCGCAATGCTTCCGAACATCAAAAAGCTTGCGAGAAAAAAAGTGCGGGATTGCATGAGTTAGAGGGGCTTCATACTGAGTCTATCCCTCACCCGCCGCCAACACAACCTTCCCTCGCCTACGGATTCTTCGGCGCGGTACCCTGAGGAACTTGAGGAACGCCGGGTGGCCGTCCCTGTCCAGGCACGCGAATCGGCTCAGTCAAATACCGTGCAATATCCTTGGCCGCTTTGGTCTCCACCCCTGGCTTCTCCAGAAAACCGAGGTCGCGGAACCAGTCGATGTAACGCAATTGCCAAGTCCCAAACGGAATGCCGCTGCGGTCAGTCAATCCTCCAGTCATGCGAGAGCCATCAGGGAGAGGGTCCCCGGGATGTCGACCATTTCCGTAAAGGTGCAATTCGTTATTTGGAGCAC
>JANXLY010000167.1 GCA_025354885.1 Acidobacteriota bacterium
CGCGTTGAGCGGGTGATTGCCGCCAAGCCGGAAGACTGCTGCTGCAAGGCCTGTGGGGCCGAGACGAAAGTGATTGGCTTCGACGAAAGCGAACAGCTCGATGTCGAACCAGCCCGCTACTTCGTACTGGTGACCAAGCGCGAGAAGCGGGTTTGCGGACACTGCGCCAATGGCGGCGTTGCTACCGCCGCGCTACCGCCGCGCATCCTCGACAAGAGCCTGGTGAGCGACCGTATCCTCATCGACACGTTGGTGGCCAAATATAGTGATCATCTGCCGCTCTACCGGCAAAGCGTGATCCTGTCCCGCGAGACAGGAATCGAGATCAGCCGGGCGACTATGGATGGCTGGGTGATGCAGGTGGGCGGGATGCTGCTGCCGGTGGTGGAGCGGATGCGGCTGGACTTAGTGAGTGGATCTTACATACAGGCCGATGAAACAACGGTGGATGTGCAAGTTGGTAATGGAAGCGGCTCGAATCATCAGGCTTACTTATGGCAGTACGGGAAACCGGGTGGGGAGACAGTGTTCGATTTCCGGATGGGACGCGGGCGCGAGGGTCCGAAGAAGTTTCTGGCTCAATATGCGGGGATCCTGCAGACCGACGGCTATACGGTTTATGACAGCGTGGGCGGCGGGAATATCGTGCGCGCAGCTTGCTGGGCACATGCACGGCGGAAGTTTGTCGAGGCCTTGAAGCTGAACCCGAAGGATGTTGCGGCAGTGCGTATGGTCGCTTCTATCAACGACTTGTTTGAAGTGGATGCGCTGGCGCGGGAGTTGAGCCTGGAACAGCGGCATCAATTGCGCAGAGAACAGTCCACACCGTTGCTCGCGAGCTTGCACGAGGAGCTGAAGAAGATACAGTATCAGGTGTTGTCGGCGAGTGCGTTGGGTAAGGCGACAGCTTATACGCTGACGCTTTGGCCCAAGCTGATCCGTTTCCTCGATCATCCCGAGCTTGAGTTATCCAACAACTTCGCGGAGAACTCGATGCGGGGCGTTGCGCTTGGCCGCAAGAACTGGATCCATATCGGCGGCGAGAATGCGGGGCCGAAGGTGGCCGCAATCCTGTCTGTCGTCGAGTCCTGCAAAAGACTGGGTGTGGCGGCGAGAGGCTATTTGGCCGAGATACTTCCCGGACTGAACGATCTCAAAATTCAGGAACTCGCCACGCGCACACCAGCCGCCTGGGTCAAGAGCAGATCCAAAGCCTAGAAGCAAGATGGGTTGCCCGTACGCTTACGGTGCAACGCGTTATGTCGACGTCACGAGCGGCTTGAACATGATGTCGATCAGCAAGTGGGAGGCGATGGTGGTGGCTAGTGGCCTGAAAGTGGAATACAGCAATTACAACGTGGTGAAGAACATCGGCTTACTCTCAAAAATCCCCGTTTTGCGCGAGCTGATGATCAACGACGTGGCCGCCATCCTGGTGAAGCCGGCTTAGCAGCCAGGAGGGATTGCTTCGCCGGGAGACACAAAATGAGAACGGCGGCGCTGAGATCTTGTCTCAGGGCCGCCCGTTAATTACAGAAATATCTCGCCTGGTAATTTAGCGGATTTCCATGATCTCTTTTTCTTTGGCCTTCGATGCTTCGTCGACTTTCTTGGTAAACGCGTCGATCATTTTCTGGATCTCTTCGAGCGAACGCTTCTCTTCATCTTCACTGACGAGCTTGTCCTTCATCAGCTTCTTCACCTGGTCGTTGGCATCACGGCGGATGTTGCGCAAGGCAACGCGATGATCCTCGGCCATGCCGTGCAGCTTCTTCGCGAGTTCCTTACGGCGCTCTTCGTTGAGTGGCGGAATCGGAATGCGGATCAGCTTGCCGTCGTTAGAAGGGTTGAGACCCAACTCCGCCGAGCGGATCGCTTTCTCAATCGGGCCAATCACCGTCGCATCCCAGGGGGAGATCGTCAACATGCCAGCTTCGGGCACGCTGATCGTGCCCACTTGGCTGACCGGCGTAGGGGTTCCGTAATAATCAACGCGGACGTTGTCCAGCATCGAAGCATTGGCGCGGCCCGTTCGCACGGTAGTCATGGACTGGGCCAGATCGACCAGCGCCTTTTCCATGCGGGTCTTGCAATTCGCTTCTACTTGTTTGGGTGTGGTAAATGTTTCGCTCATTTGATCTCGTGAATCAAGGTTCCGATAGGCTCACCAAGAGCCATTCGCATTATATTCCCACGGACAGTGGAGTTGAACACCGAAATGGGGAGACTGTTGTCGCGGCACATTGCAACCGCCGAGGCGTCCAGAATTCGCAGCCCTTTCGACAAGACTTCGGTATAGGTTACAGAGGTATAGCGGACAGCGTCTGTGTGCTTCATCGGGTCTTTATCGTAAACACCATCGACCTTGGTGGCCTTGGCGAAAATCTGGGCGTGAATCTCGAGCGCGCGGAGCGCAGCAGTGGAATCCGTGGAGAAGAAGGGGTTGGAAGTGCCAGCCGCAAATAGAACGATGCGGCCTTTTTCAAGATGACGAATGGCGCGGCGGCGAATGTAGGGTTCGGCAACAGCAGCCATCTGGATGGCGGTCATGAGGCGTGTCGGAGAACCGGCACGTTCGAGTGCATCCTGCAGAGCAAGACCGTTGATCACCGTGGCAAGCATGCCCATGTGATCTGCGGCAACTCGATCCATGGACTTGGCAGCGGCATCCACACCCCGAAAGATGTTTCCGCCGCCGACTACCAGTCCAATTTCGATACCCTGCTTTTGTACTTCAGAGATTTCTTTGGCGAAAGCATTGACCGTATCATTGTCGATACCAAAGCCCCTCGGGCCGGCCATGACTTCGCCCGAAAGCTTTAAGACGATGCGCCGGTAGCTTGGCATGGGAGCTATTCCGCTGCCGCTTCTTCGCCCGATTGAGTCTCGCCGACCTTGAAGCGGGCGAAGTGCGCCACTTCAATGGCTCCACCGGTGGAAGCACTCTTCTGCTTGATCAGTTCGGTCACCGTAAGAGTGTTGTCCTTGATGAAGGGTTGCTCGAGAAGACAAACCTCTTCGTAGAACTTGCCCAGACGGCCTTCGACGATTTTGTCGAGGATTTTGTCCGGCTTGCCTTCATTGCGGGCGCGGTCACGGGCAATGTCGGCTTCTTTGGCCAGATGAGCAGGATCGACCTGATCGCGGCGGATGTACTTCGGATCTGCGGCTGCTGCCTGCATGGCGAGATCCCTGCCGAGTGAGGCCAGATCTTCGCTATGACCAGCGGGGCTGGACAAGGCCATCAGAACAGCCAACTGACTGCCAGGATGGGTGTAACTGGCAATCGAGCCAGTGGTGACCCTGACGCGTTCAAAGCGGGGGAGAACGATGTTCTCTCCGACCCTGGCGATCTGGGTCTTGATAAAGTCTCCGACAGTTGTCGAAGGATCCTTCTTCAATGCTTCGAGCAAAATCGCATCGCTCGTGACAGCACTTGAGCTAGCCACATGCGCAGCAATATCTGCGACGAGAGCATGGAATTCGTCAGTACGGGCCACAAAATCGGATTCGCAATTGACTTCGACGATGACAGCCGACTGGCCGTCAGCAGCGATGTCGGCCAGAATGAGACCCTGCTTGGCAGAACGAGTCGACTTCTTGGCCGCCGCAGCGGCGCCGCGCTTGCGCAGCACCACTTCGGCGTCATCCAGATTCGCGTTCGCTTCGACAAGGGCATTGCGGCAATCCATCATGCCGGCTCCGGTGCGTTCCCGCAGAGTTTTTACGAGCTGAGCAGTTACTTCCGCCATATGATTACACTTATCCTTTATGCGAGTATGTTACAGGCCTGTTCGTAAATCAGCTATTCTGCTTTGACAGCAGGAGTGCTGACAACAGGAGCTTCTTCTACTTCAGGAGCCTTCTTGGGGAGCGACATCGAAGGAAGATCGAGTTCACTGATGATTAGCGTTTCGCTCATCAATTCCTCAGAGTACTTCGGATCGACATACTGTGCGTAGCTGCTCATGTCAATCGAAGAACCGCTGTCGTCGTCTGCGGCAGGCTCTACCACAGGGGCATGGAAGTCATGCTCGGTGGCGAGGGCGCGGCCTTCAACGACGGCATCGGCGATCTTTGAGGTAAAGAGCTTGATGGCGCGCAATGCGTCATCATTGCCAGGAATCACGTAATCTACTTCGTCCGGGTCGCAGTTGGTATCCACAACGCCGACGACAGGGATGCCGAGACGCTTGGCTTCTTTTACCGCGATCGATTCTTTAGAAGAATCAACTACAAAGATCAGGTCCGGCAGACCGGGCATGTCCTTGATACCGGCGAGGTTCTGCGAGAGGTGCTTTCGCTCGCGCTCGAGACGGGAAATTTCCTTCTTCGAGCGGCTGCCCCAGGTCCCTTCAGTCGACATGGTTTCGAGTTCGCGCAGGCGCTTGATCGATCCCTTGACGGTGAGGAAGTTCGTGAGCAGCCCACCGAGCCAGCGGTTATTGATGTAGTACATCCCGCAGCGGGTGGCTTCTTCAGCGATGGCTTCCTGAGCCTGACGCTTGGTGCCGACAAACAGAACGTTTTTGCCCTGAGCAGCCATTTCGCCTACATAGCGCATGGCGTCTTTGAAGAGCTTTAAGGTCTTCTGCAGGTCAATGATGTAAATTCCGTTGCGTTCGCCAAAGATATACTCTTTCATCTTTGGATTCCAGCGTTTGGTCTGGTGCCCGAAGTGAACGCCTGCTTCGAGCAGTTCTTTCATGGAAATTGAGGGCATGACAAGTCCTTTGCTCTGTAATTAAACAGAAATTGATGCATTCTCTAAATGGTTCAGTTTTCCGTACAGCGAATTAACGCTTGGAGAACTGGAAGCGCTTGCGGGCACCCTTTTGGCCATACTTCTTACGCTCATGTTCGCGGGGGTCGCGAGTGAGCATCCCGAGCTCTTTGAGCTTGGGGCGAAGTTCCAAGTTGAATTCCAGCAATGCGCGCGCCACACCAAGCCGGCAGGCTTCTGCTTGACCCGTAAAGCCACCGCCGTCGGCAAGGATGAGTGCATCAAACTTGTCATTCGTCTCGGTGGCAAGCAAGGGTTGCCGCACGATAGCGCGGGCGGTTTCCGTATGGAAGTATTGCTCGAGGGCGCGATGATTGACGGTTATGTCGCCCTTACCAGGACGCAAGAATACGCGAGCCGTGGAGGTCTTGCGGCGTCCGGTTCCAATATATTGATTTAAAGCAGCCACTGAATACCTTTCTCAGTACTTAGGACACTACGACGGTCGGCTCAGGCTTCTGAGCCTGATGCGGATGACGGTCTGTAGCGTACACTTTCAATTTCTTGCCCATATGTTTGCCTAGCGTGCTTTTGGGCAACATGCCCTTAACAGCCAGTTCAATCATACGTGCGGGTTTGGTGTCATGCATCTGTTTCGCACCGGTTGCCTTCAAACCACCCGGGTAACCGGTGTGATAATAGTAAACCTTCTGATCGACTTTATTGCCGGTCAGGCGAACTTTAGCAGCGTTAATGACGATCACATGATCGCCCATGTCCAGATAAGGCGTGTAGGTCGGCTTGTGTTTGCCCATCAGAATGCGGGCGGCTTTGGTAGCCAGGCGTCCAAGAGTGGAGCCTTCCGCATCGATGATGTGCCAATTGCGACTGACGTCTTTTCCGGAGGGTACGTAAGTCTTCATACGTTCGGGTCTCCCTCAAAAAATAGTCAACTTCACAAGTTTAGCGCGAAATTTCAGTCTGTGTCAAAGCGCAGTAGTCGGCAAGTCGTATGCCCCAGGCAAAGTATTGCAAACAAATGACAATTTGCACTTCGAGCGAGTTCAGGATTTGCTCTGGAAATCGAGGGAGCCTTCGCACTCCGCAATTCGGATTCGGGTCTGGATCGCAGTATCGGGATTGAGTGAAATCGAATGGATGCCACATTCGACGAGCCAGTTGGCAAATTCCGGATAGTCCGAGGGGGCTTGACCACAGATGCCGATTGGCTTCTTGGCAGCGTGCGCAGCCTCGATCGCCTGGGCGATCAGGGCCTTGACGGCGGGATTGCGTTCGTCGAAAAGATGGGCGACGGTTGCCGAGTCGCGATCGAGGCCGAGCGTCAATTGGGTCAGATCGTTTGAGCCGATTGAGAATCCGTCAAAGATATCGAGAAAGTCCTTGGCGAGAAGAACATTCGACGGAATCTCGCACATCACGTAAACCTGAAGGCCGTTCTCGTGTTGGCGTAATCCATAAGAAGCCATAGTTGCCAGTACTCGCTTGCCTTCTTCGACAGTGCGGCAAAACGGAATCATCACAATCAGGTTGCTAAGGCCCATCTGGTTTCGCACTCTGGCGATCGCCGCGCATTCGAGCGCGAATCCTTCGGCATAGCGCGGATCGTAGTATCGCGAGGCACCACGAAATCCGAGCATCGGATTCTCTTCCGCAGGTTCAAATTCCGCGCCGCCGATCAGCTTGGCATATTCGTTCGTTTTGAAATCGCTGGTGCGGACGACTACCGGTTTTGGATAAAAAGCAGCAGCAATCTGGGCGATCCCCTCGCTAAGCCGTTCGACAAAAAACTCGTTCGGCGCTTGTGAGCCGATTCTCTTTTCAATCTCGACGACGGCAGCAGGATCTTTGAGGGCTGGGTAACGGACCAGTGCCATGGGATGGATGCCGATGTGGTTATTGATGATGAACTCAATGCGGGCAAGGCCCACACCATCATTGGGGATCGCCCGCAGATGAAAGGCCTGCGAAGGATCGCCGACATTCAGCATGACCTCAGTGCGCGTCTTCGGAATGGACTGGATGTCGGGCCTTGTAAGTTCAAATGGAACCGCACCGGAATAGATATTGCCGGTGGAGCCTTCTGCACAACTTACAGTAACCAGATCGCCGTCGTGTAACAGCGTCGTTCCGTTATTGCTGCCGACCACGCAGCAGAGGCCGAGTTCGCGGGAGATGATTGCGGCGTGCGCTGTGCGACCTCCATGGTCGGTTACGATTGCGGCGATGCGTTTCATGACCGGTTCCCAGTCGGGATCGGTTTGCGGTGCGACGAGCACTTCGCCGGTCTGCACCTGTCCGAGTTGCGTAGGATCGAGAACGACTCGAACACGGCCTGTCGCGATGCGTTCCCCCACTGCCTGACCTGTGACGATGGGCGCGCCATGATCGTGCGAGAGCCGGAAGAGTTCGGGCAGGAAGGATTGCGGGCGGCTCGAATGTACTGTTTCCGGCCTGGCCTGCACGATAAAGAGTTCACCCGTCACTCCATCTTTGGCCCATTCGAGATCCATAGGCGTAGGATGACCGTTCACTTCCGAATAGTGTTTTTCGACCGCCCCGGCCCAGCGGGCGAGCGTGAGTACTTCTTCATCATTGAGGCAAAAGCGATTGCGCTGGTCGGCGGGAACAGCTTCGCACTCGGTCGACTTCGAGCCTTCCGCATAGATGAGTCGAATTTCTTTCGATCCAAGTCGCCGAGTGAGAATTGGCTTCTCTGCTGTCTGTAGCGTTGGTTTGAAAACAACCCATTCATCCGGATTGACCGCACCCTGAACAACATACTCGCCAAGTCCATAAGAGCCGGATAGGACAGTAACTTCGCGAAAGCCGGATTCGGGATCGAGCGTGAAGATGATGCCCGAGCAGGCTTTGTCTGAGCGAACCATCGGCTGCACTCCCACCGACACCGCCGCCAGCAGGTGGTCGTATTGATGACGGGCACGGTAGCTGATGGCCCGATCAGTGAAGCAGGAGGCAAAGCAGGCGTGGACGGCAACAAGCAGCGCATCCTCACCGGAAACATTGAGAAAGCTCTCCTGCTGTCCGGCGAAGGAAGCATCGGCAAGATCTTCTATGGTGGCAGAAGAGCGGACAGCCATTTCTACGATTCGATGGGAGCGCTGCATCAGGCGCAGATACGCGTCGTGAATGGCAGATGCGACTGGCGCAGGAATCGATTCGGCAAGAACCATATTGCGCGCAGCCAGGCCGCACTGCGCAAGAGCCTCGACGTCTTCCGGGTGCAAGCCTTCGAGCAGCGAACGCAACCGCTCACGCAACCCGGTGGCATCGAGAAATTCCCGATAAGCATCCGCAGTAATGGCAAAGCCGTCCAGCACTCCCAAGCCGAGCGGACGAAGGCGATTGAAAAGCTGACCGAGTGAGGCATTCTTTCCTCCCACGCGGGCGATATCGGCGAGACCGATTTCGGTGAAGTCGAGCGTTCTTGCGATCATGGAATTCCCTTTCTTTCGACACAAAATGCATTCGTATGAAAAGGTGGGTGAATTCCCGCAAGAAACTGGGCCAACTCACCCAATACAGCGACTTCAAATCAGATGCTCAATACAGGGCAAGGCGACTGGCGAATCACATCGTAGAGATCCGACCAGATGCGGCTGACAGCACCCTGCGCATGACCGCGACCGAGCACAATCAGGTCGGCATGCACGGCTAGCGCCTGATCGTGAATATTCTGGATCAGACCGCCCTCGACAATGGCAACGGAAGCGTCGATGTTGTTATCCCAGCGCAGCGATTGCAGCTTCTGGGTGCTAAGGTCGAGCATTTGTTTGCGGTAATGTTCGTAGTCCACATCGATCGAAGGATGGGGATAACCGCAACTATGGAGCAGCGTAAGTTTAGCCCCAAAGGACTGAGCAAGCAGTGCCGCAGCCTTTGCCACTGCTGCTGATTCTTCTTCGAGGCTGACAGCGCAAAGGATCGAACGGACGGGCCAGTGCGCTTGTTCGCCCTGCGCCACGCCGTGCACGCCGGTCCAGACCGGGCAGGACACATCATGCAGTACCTTTGCCGCAACCGAACCGATCAGCAAGCGGCGCAACAGTCCACGCCCGCTGGTCGGCAGCACGATCAGATCGGTGCCTTGCTTTTGTACAAAGCGGTGGATCGTATCTCCTGCTTCGCCTTCTTCGACAAGCTGCCAAAGATTCTCCGGGGGCATGTTTTCGGCAGCGAATCGTCGCAGGCTGGATTCATGTTCCTGCTTGATTTCAAAGGGAATCGTCATGTCGAGAGGACCAAGATCACCATAGAGCATTACAGGCATTTGATAGGAATTCAACAGCGTGGTCTGACTGTTGAAGTGTCTTGCAAGGTTGAGTACCGTGGGCACCATGGCCCTGCAAGGCTCTGAAAAATCGACGGGGAAAAGAATCTGTCGAAACGGTAACATGATGGGTCTCCAATTTAGTTCAGTGTCTAGTGAAACGCAAGACGGCTCTGCTCTTCGGTTTCTTCTTCGCGGGCGATTAAATTTGTGACTTCTCTCAAACCAAGAGCGAGGTGATCGAGGTAGTCATCGAGAGTAAAAAGGCCTAACAAGAGGCCCAGATCATCTACGACGGGAACTCTTCGTACTCCCGCGAGTCTCATGCGCTGGATAGTTGCGGAGGCGTCGTCGCCTGGACTGGCCACGAGCAGATCGCGACTCATGACATCTCCGGCAGTAAGAATCTTGGGATCGAGGCCGAGCGCAATCACGCTCACGACCAGGTCGCGGTCTGTGATGACGCCCACAGCCCTGATGGAAGCCCCGATCTCTTCTGTGACAATCAGCACACCCACGTGCTGATTGCGCATTTCATTCGCAGCATCAACGATAGTGACCGAGCCATCGACCGTGACGACTCGTTTGGTTGCCAACTTTTCGACGTTCATAATCTATCCATGTGCAATTGGGCTTCCAAATTGACCCGCGCGAGTTTTGACCTGTAAAAAGGATGTAAAGTTTTCGCCCGCAACGCACCTTTGAGCGTATGGAGTGCGTTAAACCAGCGTGGCAAGCAAATCATCCATCACAAGTTCAGACCGCCGTCATTTCCTGAAGGCAATGACCGCCGGCGGTCTCTTCTGGCATTCGAAAGGCGCTTTTGCGCAAGCGCTGACTCTGACTCCGGCGCTGACGGAAGGTCCTTTCTATCCGGATCGGCTACCGCTCGATCTGGACAACGACCTTCTGATCATCAACGACAACACGACGCCAGCAGTTGGAACCGTATCGTGGATCTCCGGCCGGGTACTGAGCGCCACTGGCAGCCCGGTTCGCGGTGCGCTGGTTAAAATATGGCAGGCAGACAACAATGGCGCGTACATACACACCAGTAGCACCATTAAAAACCGGGATGCCAATTTCCAGGGACTCGGGAAGTTTCTGACCGGCTCGGACGGGAAATATCTCTTCCGGACTGTCAAACCCGCTATTTATCCAGGCCGCACACGACATGTCCATTGCCGGGCGTCGATTCCGGGGCAGAGCAGTCTGACGACGCAGCAGTTTGTAGAGGGCGAGCCATCCAATGCTGGCGACGGCATTCTCAATTCTGTGAGTGCTGCACAGCGCCCGCTCATTCTAAAAGCCTGGAATGCGATTGCATCCGCTGCAATCGGAGAGCTGAGCGTCAATTTCGATTTCCTGATGGGCTACACACCCGCTGACACGGCTTCCGTTACGAAGCCGACCATCGTTTACATGTCGGGCAATAATTCCTGCACCGGCATCGCGAGCGCGGCCAACAACATGCCAGGAGTTGCAGCAGGATCCTGGATCAGTATCTACGGGGAAAAACTTGCTGGCACGACGCGCAGCTGGGCTGCTGCAGATATTGTGACTGGTAAGCTGCCGCAGTCGCTCGATGGCGTATCGGTATCCATTGATGGCAAGCCTGCTTCTGTCTACTATGTGAGCCCGAAACAATTGAATGTTCTTGCCCCAGCAGTGAACAACGCCAGTGGAGCGAGTATCAAGATTACCAATTCAAACGGCAGCTCTGACGCAGTAAAGATTGACCTCGCCACTTTTCAACCGGCTTTCTTCACACTTGCCGATGAATTCGTAGCAGCTATACGGGCTGACGGTTCGATTACGGCTCCCGCCGAATTGATTGTGGGACTTGCTTCAAAACCGATCAAGCCGAACGAAAATATCATCGTTTATGGCACAGGCTTTGGCCCCACAAATCCTGAGACGCCAGCGGACCAAATCATGAACGCACCCGCACCGCTTGCGAATGCAGCGAGGTTGTGGGTGGACACAACAGAAGTGAGGCTAGCTTTTGCCGGGCTCGTGAGCCCTGGACTCTATCAGTTCAATTTCATTGCGCCCAATTTACCGGATGGCGATTATTCGTTGACAGCATCCGTTGGCGGTGTAAGAACGAGCAAAATCGCCCGTATGCGAATCGCAAAATAGCAATTGCGATTTGGCAAATCCACAGATCTCGCCGACAATGAGATCCATGGATTCCATTCAAAAGATTGCACTCGTCACAGGAGCAGGCTCAGGCATTGGTCGCGCAGTTGCGCTTGCTCTGGACGCTGCGGGATATCAAGTGGTGCTGGCAGGACGCCGCGCCGAAGCATTGCAGCAGACCGCAGTTGGCACGACTATGCTTGCCCTTCCAACCGACATTACAGACCCAGTCGCAGTGAAATCACTCTTCGCTCGTATCGAAAGCACTTACGGTCGCCTCGATGTCCTTTTCAACAATGCCGGTAGTGGCGCTCCGGCCATTCCGATGGACGAATTAACTTTCGAGCAATGGACACAAGTCGTGAACGTGAATCTCACCGGTGCGTTTCTGTGCGCACAGGCTGCCATGGGCCTGATGAAGCGACAAAGCCCGCGCGGTGGCCGTATCATCAACAACGGCTCCATCTCGGCGCAAACTCCGCGACCCAATTCCGCGCCCTACACCGCTTCGAAACACGCCATCACAGGTCTCACCAAATCCATCGCCCTCGATGGCCGCGCCTTTGATATCGCCTGCGGCCAGATCGACATCGGCAATGCTGCGAGCGAGATGACAGCCCGCATGCTCGACGGCGTGATGCAAGCCAACGGCACCATCATGCCCGAACCGCGCATGGATCTCTCACATGTAGCGAACGCAGTGTTGTACATGGCAAGTCTGCCGCTCGAATCGAATGTACTCACCATGACGGTGATGGCGACGAAAATGCCGCTGGCCGGTCGCGGATAAGATACTGGATCGAGGCCTGAATCATGAAGCTATTCCCTACCCTGCTGCTGAGCTTGACCCTGTGCGCACAAGTCGACACCAAGCTCTTTAACAATCTTTCGTATCGCTTTATCGGCCCGGCGGGCATGGGCGGACGCATTACGGATATTGAATCGATCCCCGGCAAGCCGCACATCGCTTATGTCGCAACTGGCGGCGGTGGATTGTGGAAGACGATCAACGGCGGCACAAGCTGGACGGCGATCTTTGAGCGTCAGGGTACTTTCTCCATTGGGGACATCGCCCTTGACCCGCAGAACCCGGACACGATCTGGGTTGGCACCGGCGAATCCAATCCACGCAACAGCGTCAGCTTTGGCGACGGTGTTTACCGCTCGACCGACGCAGGCAAGACCTGGCAACACATGGGGCTCTCCGGGACAGAGCGTATTTCGCGTATCCACGTCCACCCGCGCAATTCGAATATCGTCTATGTCGGCGCGCTCGGGCATGCGTTTGGACCGCATCCGGATCGTGGAGTTTTCATGACCACAGACGGTGGCAAGACCTGGCAGAAGACACTCTATATCGACCCGAGCCATGGCATTTCTGACATGGAAATCGACTCGCAGAATCCCAATATTCTTTATGCTGCGATGTGGCGCTTTGAACGCAAGCCTTGGACCTTTAGTTCCGGTTCGGAACAAGGCGGAATCTTCCGCTCTATCGACGGCGGCTTGACCTGGAAGAAGCTCACGAATGGCTTGCCGAAACTGCTTGGCCGTCTGGGTGTCAAGGTCGCTCCTTCAAAGTCAAATATCGTCTATGTCATCGCCGAATCGAAGGACGGCTCTCTGTTCCGCTCCACTGACAATGGCGACACTTTCACCAAAGTCACAGACAATCCAGATATCATCTGGCGCGGCTTCTATTTCACTGATTTACGCGTGGACCCGGTGAACGAAAATCGTCTTTACGCGCTGTCCTTTACATTGCAGCTGTCGATCGACGGTGGTAAGAACTGGCGTGATACTTCCAGTAACATCCATCCCGACATGCATGCTCTCTGGATCGATCCGCTCAACCCGGAAAACTTATGGCTTGGCGGAGACGGCGGCGCGGCCAGTTCCCGCGATCAGGGTGCAAAGTGGCTTTATCACAACAATATTCCACTCGGTCAGTATTACCAGATTCATGCCGATCAGCGTTTGCCCTTCTACCATCTGACTGGTGGCCAGCAGGACAACTCCACATGGACCGGGCCCAGCCGCACGCGTGACTCGCAAGGCATCGCCAATGCCGACTGGCGCATCATTACGGGTGGCGATGGTTTCTATGCGCTCTCGGATCCGGATAACCCGGACGTTTTTCTTTCAGAGTCGCAAGGCGGCCGCATCGTCAAGACCGATCTCCGCACGGGCGAACAAAAATCTGTAGGCCCGTCGCCGCGCATTGGTCTTCAGACCGAGAGTCGTTATCGCTTCAACTGGAACACGCCAATTGTCGCTTCTCCCCACGGCAAGAGCACCTTTTACTATGCCGGCAATGTCATCTTCCAGAGTTCCAACTTTGGCAAAACCTGGGAACCGATTTCCGGCGATCTCTCTACCAACGACAAGTCGAAATATGCCCCGGCCGGTGGTCCGATCTTCAATGAAGCAACCACGGCAGAGAACAACGGCACAGTGATCATCCTGTCGGAATCGCCAATAAAAGCAGGCATTCTGTGGGCTGGCACCGACGACGGCAACGTGCAAGTGACTCTAAACGGCGGCGGTACCTGGACCAATGTTGCACCCAAACTCGGTGTCCCTGCAGCGTCTGTAATCTCCCATGTGGAGGCTTCTCCCAGTGCCGCCATGAGCGCCTATGTCGCTGTCGACCGTCACATGTTTGATGATTTCAAGCCCTATGCCTTCAAGACCACTGATGGCGGAAAAAGCTTCGTTAACATCACCGGCAATCTTCCCGACAAGGCCTATGTTCAAGTGATCAAGGAAGACCCAAAGAACCCAAAATTGCTCTATGCGGGAACCGAACTGGGCCTCTTTGTTTCCTTTGAAGGCGGCAATACCTGGCAGCGTCTGGCTCTGAAAAACATGCCCCATGTTGCTGTTCACGATTTGCTGATTCATCCGCGTGACAACGATCTGGTAGTGGCAACCCACGGGCGCGGCATTGCGATTCTCGATGACGCGACACTACTACAGCAAGCGAGTCCGGCAATTACTGCCAAAACCGCACATCTGTTTCCGCCACCTACGGCTCTGCGCATGAATCGGGTCAATGGCAATGGATGGATGGGCGACCAGAATTACTATGGCCCCAACCCGCCACCCGGTGCAATGCTCACTTACTATCTCAAAGAGAAGCCGACCAAGGAGAAAGAGCTCAAACTCCACATCTTCGACAGTCAGAACAAGAAGGTCGCCGAAGCTCGCAATCCTTCGAGCGAAGCCGGTATGAACCGCGCAGCCTGGAATCTGCGCTACGAGGCGCCCAAGCCGCGCAAAGAAACAGCCGACCCGGAAGCTGGGGGTGGAGGAGGCGGTGGTGGTGGCACGCCAGGCGCACTACAAGCCCTGCCCGGTCGCTACACCGTAAAGCTGCTTCTTGGCAACGACGTCGTGTCAGAACAGCCTCTCGAAGTCAAAATGGACCCTACAATCTCTGTTTCGCAAGATGACCTGAAACAGCAATTCGAACAGGGCCTTCGTTTGCGAACCATGATCAGCGGTGTTGGGCAAGCCCTCCGCAATCTAGATCAGATCAAGTCGCAGCTTGAGGCAAATGAGAAGCTCGCCTCCGCATCAGCCAAGCCCCGTCTGGCAGCGATGAAGAAAGAACTCGACGAGCAGTTCGCACGCCTCGAATCGGCATCGGTTCGATATCGTGTCATCCATGCGCCCAAACTGAGCGAAGAGCTTGTCCCGGTCTTTGGCCAGCTTGCGTCCGGCAATGCTGCCCCCAGTTCCGCGCAACTCAACGCTGTCAATGAGCTGAGCGTTGTCTATCAGGCTGAGGCCGCCGCGCACAATCAGTTCCTCAAGACTTCGATTCCTGCCTGGAACGAAGAACTGCGCAAGCTGAATCTGCTCGGCATCACGCCCCCCACGCCAATCGAGTAAACCGTTAGCGGTAGTTCTTGTCGTCGTAGCGACTCATGTCGACACTATCCGGCAAGACTCCGATCGTGATGATCGCGAAGGTGAAAACGCGCGTCCCCTTCTCAAGGTGTCCGCCAAAGGACTTATCGGTATCTGCCAGAGTCATGTGCGCGTGGATCTTTCCATTGATGACATGGCCGTTCATGCTGATGATGTCGGCCGACGCATTCTCGTTGTCAAGAAAAGTATTCTTCGAGGGAAAAGACCGATTGCTCACGACATGCAAGTGCGTGGTCATTGCGGAACCGACTCCGCTTAGAAAAACTGCATTCTTGATCTTTTGCTCGGCAATTTGTTTCTCAAGGCCTTCGAGCAAGTCGGCGTGGTGCTTGAGGCGGATGACGACTACGCGCTCAATTCTGGTCGATACCGATTCGCTGTCGGGGACATTCGGGCTCAAGCCCTTGGCATCGGCTTCCGGCGTAGTCGTGCGGGTGACTTCGGTCTTCTTTACCTGGGCAGACAGTCCGAGGCCCGTCAAAATGATAAGCAAAACGATTCGTAACATGGTCCCCATTCTATGCAAAAGCGCCCGTTGGTCCCAGCGCTGCTAAACTACGCGGCATTGTGGTTCGTCTCTACAGCTTCTTAATCGGCTTCGCCTTGCTCAACGCGCAGGATTTCGATTCGCACTGGAAGCAATGGAATGATCAGCTCACAAAGGCGGCTGAACACAAGGACCAAGGCCAGATCGTGCGGATCCTCGAGCAGTTGCGGTCTCTCGTTCCCGGCAATGCCCGCATTCTTCAGTCGCTCGCTAGAGCTTTGGCGAAAAACGGACAAACAGAGGCAGCTACTCCAATCCTTGCGGAACTGACACAAGCTGGAATCGGGCAAACGCAATCGGTCAGCCAGGCTCGTCTCGAGCAGACACTTTCTCTAACAGACCTCATTCCCGAAGACATTGCCTACGATCCGCACGCCAGGCGCTACTTCATCAGCAGCGTGCGCAAGGCCATTGTCCTGACAAGTGATGGCAAACTTTTTGCCAGGGCCCCATGGTCAGTTTTTGCACTTGCGATCAACCAAAAGCGCAAGCTACTCTGGGCCACCAGCGCCTTCGTACCACAGTGCGAAGCCTGCAAGAAGAGCGACGAAGGCAAGTCTGCGCTCATCGCCTATGACCTTCACAGCGGCGAACAAAAACTGTATTTGCCATCTCCCGTCCCTGGCCCGCTCGGCGACATCACAATCAATAGCAGAGGGGAACTGTTTCTCAGTTCCAGCATTTCAGCTGCCGTGTTCCGGCTCAAGCAAGGGAGCACCAACTTCGAACGGATCGATACTCCAGGTGAATTCCCTTCTCCGCAGGGTTTGGCGCTCTCGACCGACGAGCGCACGCTCTATGTCGCCGATTATCGGCTCGGCATTGCCGAGATCCAGCTCGAAAGCAAATTGACGACCTGGCTCAAGCCCGGTCCAGGCATCATTGTAAACGGCATTGACGGCCTTTACCGTATCGGCCAATCCTTCATCGCCATCCAGAACGGTGTCCATCCGCCCCGCATCGTTCAGTTCTCTTCAGACCTCAAAACTCAAAACATTCTTGAAGCAAATTGGCCGGGTCTCGGCGAACCCAATCACGCCACGCTGCTGCACGGTAGTTTGATCTTTATCGCCAACAGCGGTTGGCCGGATTACGACGATTCTGGAAGCAGGAAACCGAACACCCCGCCAACCACCTCTACGATTCACAGCCGTCCGCTTCCCAAGCCTGCGCAACGATAGAATCAAAAAGCACATATGACACGCAGAGAACTGATTGCCCTTGCTGGAACCGCCCCGGCCTTTCTGAAGAGCGGACTCGCCGCCCCCGGCGAGCGTATCAACATGGCCTTCATCGGCGTTGGAGGCATGGGGACAAACAGGCTTCGTGGCTTTCTCAAACACCCGGACGTCAACCCGGTCGCGCTCTGTGATCTCGACGCCACCCGCCTCGACAAAGCGCTGCAGTTGGTCAAGCAGGAGCGCAACACTTCGCCCGAACTCTTCAGCGATTACCGCAAGCTGCTCGCGTCCAAACAGATTGATGCCGTTTGCATTGCCACTCCCGACCACTGGCACGCCCTACCTGCAGTGCAGGCCTGCCAGGCGGGCAAGGACGTCTTTGTTGAGAAGCCCCTCAGCTATTCCATCGGCGAAGGCCGTGCCATGGTCAAGGCCGCACGCGCTCACCAGCGCGTCACCCAAATGGGCAATCACATCCACAACGATCTGCCCAACTTTCGGCGTGTCGTCGAATTGATTCAGTCCGGTGCCATCGGCAAGGTGAATCGCGTTTCAGTCTGGAAGACTTCTGAAACCAAGGGGCTCGGCGCACCCGCCGACGAGGCACCACCCAGGGATTTCGATTACGAATTCTGGCTCGGGCCAGCTCCCCGCCGTCCCTACAACAAGAACCGCTCCCACTTCAATTACCGGTTTTTCTGGGATTATTCAGGCGGCATGTTCATGGATTTCTGGTGTCACATAACCGATGTTGTTTACTGGGCGCTGGACCTCAAAGCTCCCAAGGCAGTGGCCGCCAGTGGCCGTCGCGAGATCGCCGACGACAACGCCGAAACGCCCAACTACCTTGAAGTGCAATACGAATATCCAGGGCTCAACATGGTCTGGACTCTCAATCCTGACGGGCCTCCTGGCTTTGAACAGTGGGGCCTCGGAGCGGCCTTTCAGGGCAGCGAAGGCACCCTCGTCACCAACTACAGCGAACACAAGATCTTTCGCAAGGGCAAAGAAATTCTCGACTTCGCCCGTCCCGCAGCCAGCATCCCCGATAGCCCGGGCCACCTCCGCGAATTCCTTGACAGCATCAAGAGTCGCAAGATCACAAGCTGCGATGTCGAATACGGACACAAACTCAACAAGGGCGGGCTGCTCGGCAATATCGCTCTGCGCACCGGTCGCCGCATCGAGTGGAACGACGCAAGCGAACAGATCGTCAATGACAAGGCCGCCAACAAGATGGTGACCCGTCACTATCGCAAGCCCTGGAAGCTCGCCTGACCGAGCCGCTCATCTCGCGGTAAGCTGATCGAGTGGAAACTCTTGGTCGATACGAAATTCGTGGAGAACTGGGCCGCGGCGGAATGGGAGTCGTTTACCGAGCCTACGATCCCACCCTGGATCGCGAAGTAGCAATCAAGAGCGTAAGACTTGACGGGATCGACGAGGCGGCGCGCACGGGTCTTGAAGAGCGCCTTGCACGTGAAGCACGAGCCGCTGCAAAGCTCCAGCACCCCAATATCGTTGCGGTCTATGACTTCTTCCGCATTAAAGACCGCGCCTACATCGTGATGGAATTCGTCCGTGGTTCCATGCTCGATGCGATGATTCTGGCTGGCAGCCGGCAAAACACAGTCGGCATCGTCAAAGTGCTCACCCAGTGCGCTTCCGCCCTCGACGCCGCCCACGCACTTGGGATTGTTCATCGCGATATCAAGCCGGGCAACATCCTGATCGATGAAAACGGCAGTATCAAAATCACTGACTTCGGCATTGCCCGCATCATCTCCGCCGGTGCCACCGAAACGATGTCTGCCGGCATGGGCTCAACCGTCGGCACTCTCGGCTACATGGCGCCAGAGCAGATCCGTGGTGAAGCTGTCGATGGTCGAGCTGACCAGTTCTCGCTCGGTATTGTCGCCTACCAGCTCTTCACCGGTAAGATGCCTTTTGAAGCCGATACCTGGATCGCCCTCTCTTACAAGATCATTCATAATGATCCACCTCAAGTTACTGGTGAAAATAGTTCTGTAACTGCTTCGATGCAATCTTCTTTGGAGCGCGCCATTGCGAAGTCTCCTGCGGATCGGTTTCCGAGCTGTAGCGCCTTCGTAGAAGCGCTGAGTACCGGGGCACCCATTACGGCGAAAACCAAAATCGTCGCAGACTCAGTCGCAGACCCAATAGCACCGAGGCGCAATCCCTTCTTTTTGATCCCTGCGGCGGTGTTGCTGGTCGTCGGGATCTACTGGATGTATCTGCGCCCTGCGGCACCCATGCCTCCTCCCAAGCTCGAAAAGACTGCTGCTATGCCTGAGCCTGTTTCTCCTCGCTCTGAGCCGGTCCAGACTCCCGCTGCTGTATCGACAGCGGTCCCCAGCCCCGAGCCCAATAGCCAACCCTTCCCCTTCGTCAGCATCCCCGCAGGACATTTCTTCATGGGATCCGACACGGACGACGTCGGAGAGCGCCCGCGTCACCAGGTACAGCTCACACAGCCCTTTCAGATGGCCGCTACAGAAACGACAGAAGCTCAATGGAACAAGATCATGGGCCTCAAGCCAAGCGAATCGAAGCTACCGAAAGTAAACGTCAGCTGGTTTGATACGCAGGCTTTCATCGGCAAACTGAACCAGCGCAACGATGGCTTCCGCTACCGGCTCCCGACCGAAGCCGAATGGGAATACAGTGCCCGTGCCAATGACCCGACCGACCGGCCGCGCAACCCTGACGAAGTCTCCTGGTACAACGCCAATAGCGGTCAACACCGGCATGAGGTGGGCCTCTTGATGCCCAATGCCTTCGGGCTATTCGACATGCTTGGCAACGTTCACGAGTGGACGAATGACTGGTTTGATGCAGGCTACTATGCGGATTCGCCAAAAGTAAATCCAACAGGCGCAAAAACCGGTACGATGCGGCTCTCTCGTGGCGGTAGCTATGAAACGCGCGGAATGCAGCTTGCCGTCATTTGGCGCTATGCAGATCCGCCAAACCAGAAGACCGATGAAATCGGTTTCCGTGTGGTGAGAAGCCCTGCAGGGATTACCCCACACTAAGCAACACCAAGTTCAAGCGCCCAGCGGCCAATACTTCCCCAAAGCAACCCGCAACCCAGGCCACTCCCCACGGTCATAGCGCCCCTTGCCTTCCGCCATCACTACCATGGCCGCAATAACGACAGCAGACAGCAACATCGTCTCACCTAGCCCCAGGCTCGCCTTCCATCCACCCATCCAACGCCCATACACCAGCTCCACGTGAACCCAGTACACCGACAGGCTGTGCTGCCCCAGAACCGCCACCCAGCTCCAGCGACCCTCCTGATAAGTCATCCAAAGATACCCAAGCCCGGCAAGTGCCATCACCACTCCCGTCTTGATCAAAATCAATCCCGGAGCATCCAGCCAGAACTCACTCTTTTCATATAGCGAATAAGGAATCCCCGAAAAGTAATTCGCACCCAGAATCAAGCCAAATCCCACCAGCACCGACCACTGCATCATCTTGCCGTAATCTTCGCTCGGCACAAGGCGAATCACGCTCCCGGCTGACAGTCCAAACGCCACAAACGCTCCCCACGGAAAGAAGCTGAAAAAAAACGGATCTGGTGCCAGATACTGCCGGACCAACAGCGGCACGCCCGTCCAATCGGCATGCGACACAAGTGGCGAAGCGCAAGCCATCAATAACCCGACGACGGCTCCATAAATCACACGCTGCCTGGTATCAAAAACGATCAGCCAGGCCAACGCCGCCATCGTCAAGGCCATACAGTTCAGGACATCTACCTTCAACAAGTCCGCCAGTGAAGAGTATGGCCAGGAAAACACCCACATCTGCACCCGAAACAGTACCGCCACCACCAGCAGGTAGCGCGCCCTCTTTAGCGTCGCCATCACTCGCTCCCAATGCGAATGCTCCTTCTTGCAGAGGCTGTCCATCAAAAAGCCTAGCGTCACACCCGTAAGAAAAAGAAAGAACGCCGGTGGCATTCCTCCAATGAATTGCGAAAGTACATAGGCAGAACCACTGCGCAAATCTTTCGAGAGAAAGCTGTGCATCACATGACCCTGCAACATGACCAGCGCGCCAAGTCCGCGAGTCCAGTCAAGAAAGCCCAGCCGGCTCTGCGATGCGTGGATTCGATCCCTCGCCATGACTACTTTGCCGGGTTTTCTTTCTTAACGTTTTTGGGTAGTTTTAGCTTCAGATCCTGCTCCGTAATCGACGGATTGATCTTCAAGTCACTATAGGTTGCCTGATTGTAGTCTCCAGCGCCCTGGTAAAGCTTTTGCCGCACCGGATAAGCATCAGAATTCGCGAGCCAGACTTCGATCTTTTTGACTTTCATCAACGGCGAATCCGCCTTGGGAGTCAATTCAAGCCTGGTCGCCAACTTTCCGTTGACCGTCTCTTCTCCAGTAACCTTGATCGTGTACGACTTCTGCAATTCCTTTGACGTCGAACCAAAGCCGATCAGCACACCCTGGCTGATCAGGTTATCGATTTTCCCAACATCCACAATCTGCACTGTATTGATCTTCGGCAAGTAGCTCTGAACCTTTTTATCGGCATAGCTTACTTGTTTGACATCGGGAGAAGTGAAATCAATTCGCATCGCTACCGAGTCTTTGTTCTTCTTCAGCATTAGAATCGTGCCCGATTCCTTGCTCGCATCCTTGATCACCGCCGTATAATCCACCCGCTCGATGCTGGCACTCATGGAGCGAAAACTGGCTGCGTTGCGGTCGATATGGGCGAGGATTTCGGACAAGCTGAGCGGGGCCGCAATGCCCGAGCCAAGGCAAACAGCCAGCAGACTAATGCTTCGCGTAAGCAAGAAAGCCCTTCACTTCGTTCTCGGCGTCATAGAGCGTCTCCAGCCGAACAACATCCCAGTTTTCTTTATACTTCTGAGCAATCATCTGCCTGGCTTCTCCGATCCGCTTGCTTTCGTTCACTTGCCCCAATTCATGAGGGTCAATATAGAAGACGAATGTTCCGTCTGCTGCGGGTACCATCACAACGTTCGACGCCTTTGGCTGGTCGCGAAACAACTCCCTGGGCGTGAAAAATATAAAGGCCAGAAGGACAGCGACGATGATGTCGTACTGCCAACTAGCGCGTTCGAATTCCCAAAATAACCAACGAGGCATAGCGAATCTTCATGATAA
Organism: Acidobacteriota bacterium; assembly: GCA_025354885.1. Classification (GTDB taxonomy): domain Bacteria; phylum Acidobacteriota; class Terriglobia; order Bryobacterales; family Bryobacteraceae; genus Bryobacter. Next base: position 22,013 of record JANXLY010000167.1, read on the forward strand.
CCGCTTCAGGCGAGGCGCAAGCCGTCAAACTCGCTTAAAACCGAAAACGGTCTCGCCAGGCTGCTCAGATTTTCACCCCGCTGCTCAATCTCACTCTCCTCAATGGCCCCTAATCCAGCAATTCCCAGTGCAGCTGCCTCCTTCAGATACTTGATCTTCAGCGGATCGAGTTTCATCAACCGTGCACAGGTGGCATCCACGGCCGCCACATCCCGACCCATGACAACCACACCGGCTGCAACTGGCGTCCCCTGGATCGGCCCATTGCCCTCCATCGCCACAATCCCGTCCACAATCGCAAAAGTGTTCCGCACGATCCGGTTCAGTTCAACGATGGAGCGATCAATGCCCTGATAATGCAGAAGATTCTTGGGCCACCCGTAAATGGAACCCGGCACGATGCCAAAGAAATTCTTCATACTCAGCGTCGCCGCCGCCCAGTGGTGTGTCTTCATCTTCGCCACACTCACCACCAGGTCCGCATTCAAAATGGTCTTCGGGAGAAACAGATCCATCGAGTCTCCATACGCCCGCACACTCCGCACATCATCGAGATTCAAATCCACAAAGCGCGAATCAAAATCCGGCATGATCTTCCGGTAGCCCGCCTGATCTGCCAGATCCCAGGTATCCCGCCGATGCCCCGGCCCCTCACCAATCCAAACTTCCCGCGCACCCAGCTTCAGAAACAACTCACGCACAGCCAACACCAGTCTCGGATCCGTATTGATGCAGGTCCGATGGTCAAACTCCACCAGGTTCGGCTTCAGCAGCACGGTCTTGTCCAGCACAGCAATCGCCGCTTCCGGCCAAGCCTCGCGCATCCCTTCTTCGAGCCCCGCCAGCAACTCCTGTTCGTAACTCGCAGCCCGCAACACCGCAACCGTTGATTTTTCCACTGGCACTCTCCTCGCCTCTTCATTTTTAGCGCATGACGAAGTTGCCGCCACTGCAGCCAGTGCAACCAGGTCCCGCCTTCTCACGGTAAAAAGGCTTCTTTCCCGCCAGCTTCCGCCAGCGCTTCAATCGCCGCCAGCATCAGATTCTGACTCGGATGTCCAGCCGCATGTTCCGGCGTATAAGTGACTCGCTCTCCGTGCAAACGCAAGGCGATCGTCAACAGTGCCTTGCCGTAACAACCCTTGGTCCGCGAGCAATCCTGATGTGCCTTGGCAATACTCACAGTCAGATCTGCACCACTCCCGGCAAGCCCGATTAGTGCAAGTCCGGTGGTTTCCGGAAAAGCCGGCAACACTTCTCCCAGCACCTTCTTGTTGCCATAGTTCCAGCCGCCATCCTCACACCTTCGATCAAGCAACATTCTCGTCGCCATATCGCGCCGATATCGAATCCCCGCCTCCGGCCCCAGCCCCTTCATCCAGTGCAGAGCAAGCAAGCCATGCGCCGTCGGTTCCACCCAACTATTGTTCTCCGGTCGCCAGGGCCAGCCCTTCAATCGCGGATCCTGATCCACCTTCGCTTGCCCCAGGGAATACATCAGACGCTGCATTACTCCACCTTCGGCGCCTTCGGTGTTGAGGATCCACTCGGCTGCCGCCTCCAGGCTTTTCTTGTTCAGCCCGCCCTGCTTCAGCAGCGGAAAAGCAAGCGATGTCACCCAGGTCGCACCAGGCACACTCGCACTCGGCGCAAGCCCGCCGCTCTTGTCCTGTCGGGCACTCAGATACGCAATCCCAGCCCCCCAAAGTTCATCCTTTTCACCGAGAGCCCGCAAGGCATAACAACTCGATTCGACACGGCTTTCGAGACCAGGGAAATATCCCCAGCCGCCGTCCGTATTCTGATTGGCGCGAAGGAATTCCAGTCGCGCTTCTACACTCCCCATATCAATCGGTATCGACATTCTAAGGCGAAAGCTTTAATATGCTTGGGCCAATGTCGTGGCTCGAGAATCAAATTCCCCGCCCCAGACTTCCAGCCGAATCTCCATTGTCCCCATCTTATTGATGCGCTTCGTTAGAACCACGCGCTGAAAACCCGAATCTGTTTCAGTGGTCAGTTGGCTGAAAACAGTTGCTATTCAAGAAATGCAAGCACAAACAAGCACTTAACTTGTAAACTACTGCCAAACTCGTTGTAGGCTCCTGAGAAGGCACGGCGAAGCTAGGAGTTCGCCCTGCAAACTTTAGAGAAAACAGTTTTCGGCTATTTCAGCATCAGCAACTCTGAAAAATCAAAACTATCGGGGGTTCTTATCTAAATAGCCCTTAAAATGCTTTGCGAAGGCTTCGGCAGCAGACTGAAAATTACCCTTCTTGATGTTATATGCGAAAAGGATAGCGCTGCTTCGGTTCTCGATCACCTGGATAGTTCCCTCGAACTGTGTGAACCCCCCAGCATAGACTCCTAACAAGGCTATCTTTGCAACTTTGGTCCCAGTGCTATCTTCCCGTTGGGACGAAACACTTTTGATAGTCCACTCGGATTTAGTGGCGTCTGTGACGATCACTACTGGCACATTTTTTTTCGTAAGGGCTGCAGAGAGTGCGGTTCCGAAATCGACATGCTTAGCTTTGTCGCGAGAATTGGAAGCATCCACTGTTTCACTCGAAGTGACAAAAACGAGAGGCTTTTCTGCTGCGACTGCTAGCCTTGATACGAGTATCCAGGAAAGAAACAATAACTTGACACAGTGATTCATCTTAAGTCCTCTAAATAGCATTGAAACTGCTATGGGCTAAGTATACACCCTGACGCCCTTGGGGTCTATTGCGGCTCACGAAATAGACTCCCGTCGCGAAATGCCGCTTCCAGCTTGGCAATCTTCTCGTCCCAGACTTCAAATCGAATGTCTTTGGCTTGAGCTTCATCAATGCGAATCGTAAGCACAGCATAGTAAAGGATCGGACCCGCATCCCGAGGCACCCGGTTCAGTAGCTCAGTAATTCCCGGCATTGGCAAGTAAGCATTGTCTACATTAGTGTAGCTGCCGTCCTCCAGCCGCCACCCTGCCGTGAGCGGATAACACTTCTCACTGATTCTCAATTGCGGTTTAGGATCGACACTCTTGCGCAGGCCCAGAAACTTCACAAATTGAATACGCGCTTCCGGCTCCAGCATCCATTCGGCATAAACGCCGTCCCGCTCCACCGCCACCCCAGGCTTCATTCCCTGATATCCACGCTTGTTCAACAATTCGAGTGTCAGAGCAAGTTTCTTTGCATTCTCAATTTTCGCCAGGCGAGGCAGATCACGAATCGCAAGAATCCTCTCCTGCCAGTCCCTTTTCAACCGAAACGAGGATGCCATGCGCTGCATCCGCTCCAGTCCCTCTTCGAGTGCACACAGCTTGCTCCAGCAGTGCCAGACAATCCGCAGCTTATTCTCTGGCTCATCCCATTCAAAACGCCGTGCAGCCTCAAAATCAGCTTCCTTGCGAACTCTGCCTTCCAACACACGAAGCGGGCCCTTGTGATAAACCTCAACCGGCCGTTTGCCGTCAGCGCCATCCAGATGCCCCGGCCAGATGCTTTGGACAGCATCGGCTGCCGCAAGACGTACCCAAAGTTGCTGCCGGTAAGAAGCCACTCCGCTAAATGCCCAGGGATAGACCTCATCCATTCGAAACAGGATTGCTTTCTCATTCTCTTCGAGCCAGATCCGATCTTTTACCTTAGAGTTGTCACCCACCTCGATCACGGCGTAGTCCCCTAGCGGGCGCACCACAAGTTTCGGCTTGGCGCACCCCAGCAGCGTTGCAATCAATCCCATCACGATGACTTTATAACTCCACATTGGGTTTAGAAGACTCTCTCACGCGATGCAATGCGACGGCAACAGACAGGACCGATCATGCCAGGTTTCCAAAGCCGCCTTTCGTTCAAGATACCGCTAACGAAGTCCGTGCCCGGATCAAAGCCTCGCCATTCAGTCTTAAGATGACTACGACGCCACGCCTCTACTCGAACTACACCCAAACCGCCTCACACTCCTGCTTCGTCCATGATTACAACCGCTACCCCATCCACGAACTCAGGCAGATCCTTCCAGAAAACACCCGCTAGCGCAACACCACAACCTTGCCACTCCGCACGCTCTCCCGTGCCGCCACCAAAATCTCGGTAGCAACCAGATTGTTCCCAAGACTCGACAATCCTCCCGGCTGCATCTTCCTTCGCGTCACCGCCTTCAGGTAGGAAATCGAATCCGCCTCATCCGGCTTCAATTCCGCCGGCACAATCGTTTCTTCCAACTTGTCACCCACCTTCCGCCGCCGGACACTGTTCCCCCCAAAGGCGTGCGCATAAGCCTTCTCGCCATAAACTTCAAAATCCTTGCGGCTGAAGGGCCAATTCCAGCTCCCCTCGATAATCCCCTGAGCCCCTTCATATTCCACCAGCACCGTCGCCTCGTCATCCACCTTCGCGTAGATTTCCGGCTTGTTCCGCTTCACACTCGCCACCACCCGCAGCGGCTTCTGATTGTCCATCATCCAGGTCATCAGATTCGCCCCGTAGCAGCCAAAGTCAAACAGCGCACCCGCGCCGTTGCGCACCGGATCTGTCAACCACCCCAGAAACTCCGGCCCCACACCAATCTCCTTCGGCCCCTGGTGCCCATCCATCGCCACCATCTTCCGTATTCGCCCTGCTGCCTTCTCTTCTTTGAAAAAACGCCACAACTCAGCATGGCTCCTGTACCAGGTGGTCTCATAATTCACAAAAATCGCTATCCCGGCCGAAGCCGACAGCTTTGCCATCTCCCTTGCATCTTCATTCGTCGTCGCCAGCGGCTTCTCCATCATCATCGGCAGTTTGAGCGCAGCGCACAGCTTAGCCACTTCCAGATGCCGGTCGGTCGAAGTAAAGCACGCCACGGCTTCTACCTTTTCGCCCTTCAGCTTCGCCCGGTCTTCAAAAACAATCGGCCCCACCACTTCCACATCCGTCCGTTTCCTGGCTGCATTCAAAAAACCGTTCACGTGCCCGTGCTCGGTGCCCACCACCGCAACCCGAAACTTTGTCTCTTGGGCGGCCAAAAGCACCGGGGCCGCTAAAAATTCTCTGCGCTGAATCATGCGCCTATTCTACTGAAATTTATTCTTGCAGCCGATAGCTCTGATAGCCATGGTATTTCAACGCATTCTCGCTACACTCGCAATTTCAGCTTTCGTACTCGGTGCAGAGACGGACTATCGTTTTGCCTTTCCGCAATCCGAAATTCTCTTCGGTATGGACGTCAAATGGCTCATGAAAAGCCCCTTCGGCGAAACGATGCGTACCCAGCTCAAAGCCAATATGGGCGAATTGAAGCCCCTCGAACCACTGCTCGACCAGATCGATGCCATCTATTTTTCTGCCGCTTCAAAAAACAAGCAGGGCAGCGACCTCATCATGCTGCTGAAAGGCCGCTTTGAAGAAGCAAAACTGATCGAACTGGCGGCCAATCAGGGCTTCCGCATGGAACAATGGGGCAAAACAAAGATTTTATTGCAACCCAGGGCCAGAATCGCGCCTTCCAAAAAGCTCAGATTGCAGAAAACCAGCAACGAAAACGGAGATTTCAATCTTTCGATGCCCACTGGCAAACCAGCCTTTGCCCTCTACGACAACAAGAGCATCATCATCGGCGAAGAATCGCCCCTTCGCGTCGCACTCGAACGCATGGATACAGGCCTCACCCCGCAAGGCAACCCTCTCTTTGAACGCGCCAGAGACCTCGAAGCGGCCAACGATCTTTGGCTTGTAGGCAATACAGCTCCGCTCAATCTCAATGCAGCTCCCGGAGCCAAAAACGCCGACCCTATGACCCAGCTCGCCAGCCAGGTGCGCAATTTCGCCATCGGTATTTCGGTACGCCGCAACCTCGCCATAGACCTTCAGCTCCACACCACTTCGCCCAAAGCAGCCGAGCAGATGCTCGACCTGATGAAGGGTGCCATAGCGATGGCCCAAATGAGTGCCAAACCCGAAGATGCCTTCCCCATCGACCTCGACAAGGCAGTCCAAATCAGTGCCAGCGGAAGCATGCTTCGCGCTTCGATTGCCATCGAGCAGGCTGATGTCGACAAATTGATGGCCAGCAGCTTCCTTCCCTCAAACGGCAAACCAAAGCCTGCTTCCCCACAAGTTGCTCTTTCTATACCGCAAGTACCGACGTCTGTTCGCCCTGTTGCTCCCCCTGTCGTTGTCAAACCTGTAGAACCAGTCCGTAAGACTGTCGTCATCTACGGCCTCCCCGGCGGGCCCAGAGAGATTCCGGTCAACTAAGCTACTCTTTCCTCAAAGCTTTCGTCAGCTAAGCTAAGGTCAGTTGTGAATTCACCTGACACGAATCACCATCTACCCGGACTCAGCCTCGTCAAAAAAACAATCCGCCTCGGCATCGTAGGCTGCGGTCAGTTGGTACGGGAGGTGCACCTCCCCATCCTTTCGAGGATGAGGACAGTTCAGGTATGTGCCCTCTACGACACAAATCCCGCATCGCTCGAGGCCTGCGCCCGCTTGGCACCCCAGGCAATTCACTATTCCTGGATCGAAGACTTGTTGGCCCAGCCACATCTCGATGCAGTGCTGGTTGCTTCCCCAAGCGGATGCCACGCCCTTCACGCAATCGCAGTCCTCGAGGCGGACAAAGCACTCTATCTCGAAAAACCCATGGCCACTTCTCTGGCCGAGGCCCGTAGCATTCTCGCTGCTGCCCAACTCAGCGACAAACCCGCCATGATGGGCTTTAATTATCGATTCCATCCCCTCGTCCAATCCGCCAAAAATCAGTTGAGCGGTCGCACCATAGACGAGGTCAGGTCCATTTTTTCCATTGCCCAGCGGCCGCTGCCGGACTGGAAAAAGCATCGCGCAACCGGCGGCGGCGCGCTCCTCGACTTCGGCTCCCACCACCTCGACTTACTCACTTACATCCTCGATCAACCCATCGCTGCTGTCGAGGCCACTATCTCATCGCAGATTTCCGAACAAGACACTGTCGAACTCAACATACTCTTTGCAAACGGAACCACAGCTAGTGGCTTCTATTCGCTTTGCGCCACCGAACAGGACAACATCGAGATCCTCGCCTCCGGTCTCAAAATCCGCATCGCCCGCTACCGGCCGCTAGACTTCCCCATCTTCCCGCTCACCAGATTCATCCGCTACCACGTCGACCGGCTCCGCTCCCCCTGGCACGAGGTTTCCTTTCAACTCTCGCTCGCCGCCTGGTGCAATTCCATCCAGATCGGCAGCACCCCTCCAGTTAACCTAAACGACGGTTACAACTCGATGCTCGCCATCCATGCCGCAGAATCATCTGCCTTGAGCGGCAACATCGTCCACATCGAGCAATAGCTTTCTTTCCCCGGGCACAACAGATTCAATCCGCTTCAATTCAAAATATGTGTATTTCGCAAACACGTCGCCTGTGCCCCATATACTCCCAATGGCCTCTCCATAGGCATGACAGAAGAGCCCCAACAGCAACAGCGGAATCGCTGGATAAAATCGAGCTTCTTTCCTGTTGGCCGCACTGCCCAAACGATCGAAAATTCGCTTGAGTCGTAGCGGCGGTACCAACCAGAATCCTCCGCCATAAAGGCAGCGCTTCCAAAACGGAAAACTCTCCGCCCTCATGCCGCCAAAAATTCTGCCACCCAGATAGGATTGGCGAACAAAAGCTCCACTTTTCGAAATATTCAGGTGCTGGGTTGAAGTTCCCGCCTCCAGATAGATTCGGTGTCCTCCTTGAACCAGTTGATCGTGCAACAATCCTTCTGACAAAAGCCCCTCCACCAGATCCGCGCCTAGCTCAAGGAGTAACTCTCTTTTGTAACTCGAATTGTGGCCCGCTCCGCGTCGCGCCTCTTTGCTTTCCGAAACCCCAAACCACTCCACAAAACACATCAGGAAATTGGCGCAGCTTGTCAAAGTACCCGGATTGCCGTTCTCGATCCGTGGCCCAACCACAGCCCATTCCCCTCGATGAGCAACAAGCAGCCGCTCCGCCCAATTCGCTTCCGGATAGCTGTGATCCTCAGCCAGAACTACGATCCTGCCATCTGCTGCCCTCACCCCTGCCGCCCAACCGACCGCACCCGTTGGAATCGATTCTAAAACTACAATTTTCGAAAATCGAAACCCCGCAATCACCTCCCTATCCAGACGCTGCTGGCCCCCGGAACTGGTAACCACAACCAGCTGCATCCGATCCAGTGCGGTTTGGGCCCGCAAGTGCCGCAAGATCTTTCGAATCGCTGCAAACTCGCCAACCAGATTCAACACTACGGAAATTTCAATGTCTGCCAGTCCGGCCATCACTTCAAGACTCTTCGTTGATAGATTTTCACTTCCCCGTTTACAGACACAAGATTCCAATCTTGCAACTCTGCGATCAGGAGTTTCTGATGAGGTGCTGCTTCCATCTCCGGGCGCATATGCAGCACCACCCAGTCCACCCCATTCCGTTCCAGCAATTTCGCCACTTCGCTCCGCTCACTGGCCAACAGCTTCAGATCACCACCCATCCAGGTTGTGCTTTGCAGAAGCTTGTTTGCTCGAAGGATCATGATTCCGGGCTTCGGTGTCCGCATCGCCATTTCACTAATCAACGCCCCCTCCCCACCTCCGTTCGAGCTTACAAGAACCTTTGCCCCCGCAACGCCAATCTTCGCTGCCAACCACTCCCCGGCAGCTACAAAGCCCACCTGCGATTTTGTCGGCACCGGCGAAATCCAGTACGCACCTAGCAGGCAGACAGCCAATATCCCAACGCTCTTCCACAGTCGAAAGTCTTTCATCGCTACGGCTGCCGAAAAGCAAAACACCGGAATGACAGCCAGCATCAACCGCGCTTCCGTATGGGGCGAAAGAAAACTCAAGAACAGCCAGCATGCCAGCGGTAACACCGCCACCGCCGGCATTCGCTTCGTCCATCCTTTCCACGTTCCAGCAATGGCGATCAGGAAAATACCATAACCGGCAATTGCCGTTATTCCAAGGCCATTGCTAAGCGCACTCCAAAACCTGCGCGCCCACAAATTTGTAGTATGTCCAGGCACAATTTCACCCTGCACATATTCCCAGGCAAACAGATACCAGGGTGCAGCAATCAGCAACACACAAAGCAGCGGCGCCCAGAATTTCGCCTCCAGCACTTTCCGGTATTGCCCTGTAAACAAGATCCACAGCCCGGGCACCAGCCCAAGGACAAAAGCGTTTCCCTTCACCATCACCGCCGCTGCCGCGCTCAGGCCAAAAGCAGCACCCCATTTTAAAGACAAATCACTCAGCCATCGATCACACAAAACAGCACTCACCAGAATCGCAACCGCCGTCATGGGATCAGAGCTGATCTCGATTGTTGATATCAGGCTTTGAGGCACGCAACTCACCACCACCCCGGCACACCCCGCCAGCCCCCAGCCTAGCCCCTCTCGACGGCACAACCAGCTGCAGAACAACCCAGGCAAAGGCGCTATCACCAAGGCAAAGACTACAATGCTCGATCGGCTCAGGCCCGCAACCGCAATCCACACCGCCTCGAAAAAATAGAATACGGGCGGCCAATGCCCAATCGCAAAATAAGGGTAATGAGCGTAATAATCCGAGGCAAATTCCATCGCTCCTTTCCCCTCCCAAACACCTCTGGTTAAATACTGTTCCACCATGATGCCCGTCACCACATGCGAAGCTTCGTCAGCACCCAGGAACTCTGCCGAAAACACGCCCAAAATGAAGGCCACACCCAGAAGCACCGTCAGATTCAGCAGAAAACAGATCCCGAATCGACAGGTATCTGATTTCCAGCCCAGGAACCATTCTAAGTACTTCTTCACCTGCATGTTAATATACAAAAGTCCAGAGGAGGGTCTGGATAATTTTGCCGTCCAAGTCTAAGTCAATCGCTTCGAAACACACCTGCATTATTGGTGGTGGACCTGCTGGGCTCACTACCGCATATGAACTCACGCGCAACGGAAGCCGAGCCACGGTCCTCGAGCAGGGTACCCAGGCCGGAGGACTCTCGCGTACAGAAAACTACAAAGGCTTTCTCTTCGATATTGGAGGGCACCGTTTCTTCACCAAAGTGCCCGTGGTTTTGCAAATGTGGCGCACCGTTCTCGCCGACGACCTCCTCGTCCGCCCCCGTCTCTCCCGTGTTTTCTACAACGGCCATTTCTATCGTTATCCCCTCGACGCCTTCGATACCGTCCGCAAACTCGGCATCCTGGAATCCTTCCTCAGCATGTGCTCCTATGCCCGTGCCAGATGTTTTCAGCAACCGCACGAAGAAGACCTTGAAACCTGGTTGATCAATCGCTTTGGCAAACGCTTATATGAGCGCTTTTTCAAGACCTACACCGAGAAGGTCTGGGGAATGAAGTGTTCTGAAATCAGTGCCGATTGGGCTGCCCAGCGCATTAAAGGCCTTTCGATGGGCGCTTTGCTTCGCAATTTCTTCCATAAAGTCTTTCCCGCCAAAGATACTCCCGAGTTGAAGACCCTGATCGAAGAGTTTCTTTACCCCCGCCAGGGCCCAGGGATGATGTGGGAACGCACCGCCAAACTGATCGAGGGCATGGGCAGTGAAGTTCAATACAACGCCAAAGTGGAGGCGATCACCTGGCAGCCCGGCGCCGTCACTGGCGTCCGCGTCAATGGCCATCTGCACGTCGCCGACCACTACGTCAGCACGATGCCCATGCGCACCCTGGTTGCCCGCCTCGATCCAGCGGCACCCCCGGAACTCAAGATTGTCGAAAGCCTGCGCTATCGCGACTTCATCACGGTTGCCGTCGTCCTGCGTTGCCCCAGTCCCTTCCCGGACAACTGGATCTATGTGCATGACCCCGGCGTCCGTGTGGGCCGCATTCAGAATTTCAAGAATTGGAGCCCCGAGATGGTGCCAGACCCCGCTCTCACCTGCCTCGGCCTCGAATACTTCACATTCGAGAACGATGACCTTTGGTCTATGTCTGATGCGGATCTGCTCGCTCTCGCCGCAAAAGAACTCGAAACTCTTGGCCTGACCAAAGCCGCGCTGGCGATCGATGGCAAGGTCATTCGCGTTCCCAAAGCATATCCGGTGTATGACGACGTTTATATCGAGGCGATCGCCGCCGTACGCAAATTTATTGAAACCCAGCTCCCCAATCTACAGTGCGCTGGCCGCAATGGAATGCACCGATACAACAATCAGGATCACTCGATGCTCACCGGCATGCTTGCCGCCCGCAACATCTTAGGCCTTGGAGAACACAATCTCTGGCAGGTCAACGCCGATGACGACTACCACGAAGACGGCTTCGCACTCAGCGCAGAAGCAGTGGAGCATATGGAGCAGACACAACCTCATGTCCCCACAAGAGTTGTGGCCAGCAGCGGCTCATAAGCCGCTAGTTCCTAAGAACCCTTTTAAACCCCCGGACCGCTCTCCCGTGCCCGCATCTTCTCTTCCCGTTCGCGTTCCATCTTTTCAAATTCAGCCATCTGTTCCGGCTTCAGAAATTTCCTGATTTTGTCCACCTGCCCCTGGTGAATCTTGTCCATTTCAGGCTTGTAGCGTTGCCGCAACAACCGATACTCCACTCGCGTTTCATCCAGCGTATCGTCCAGTTGCTTCATCTGCTCTTCCGTCATTCGCAGCCGCGTGAGCATGCTATCGACATAGCGCTTGCGCCAGTCGTCATTATTCCTCGCAGGTATCGCCTTCGCACTTACACTTTCCGTTGAATACAAAACGTGCCCCAGGACCCCCGACGCCAAGCCACCAGCAAATATCAAACCAAAATACAGCGCAACTTTTCCTCCGGAAATTTGCATTAACGCTCGCCCCCAAACCTCACCGGTTTCGCTTTCGCCACATAGGCCACATCCAGAAAATAGTCCTCGCTGATCTCATCCGTCAGCTTCTCAATATAAGCCCTCTGCGGTAGCGGATTGGGATTCCGGTACAGCATCACTCCCAGGATCATCACCATCACAACCGTCGCGCTGGCAAACGAATTCGCCATCCGCCAAAACCATGTTTCCGACTTCCGTCGGGCTTCGATCCTCGCCCACACTCCAGGCATGAAGTTCGCACCCGCTTCTACCTCCGGACAGGCCTGCCGGTACTCAACAAAAAGCTCATCCAGTTGTTGATCGTGATTCTTCATCTTTTCCCTTCACTTCTTTCGATTTCTCAAACGCTTTCAGCACCCGTTGCCGGGCCCGAAACAACCTCACCTTGAGAGCGCTTTCATTAGCACCGTAAATCTGTTCCAATTCCTTGATCGAAAGGCCTTCCACTTCTTTCAACATTAACAAGAGCCGGTCTTCCTCGCTCACACCGCTCAAGAGCCAGTGCACGAAGTCGCGCAGCGTAGATTGCCGCTCGTCCGACTTGCCTTTCAATTTGCCAGCCGACGCATCGGCCATCACCAGCTGCGCTTCGCTCAGATCCGCCATGCGGCTCTCCTTGCGACGCTTCGTCTTGCGCATGTAGTCGTATGCCGCATTTACCGTCAACCGGTACAACCACCGATCAAACAGTTCTACGTCAGACAACTGCTTCAGCGAAAAATATAAACGCAAAAATACATCCTGCGCCACATCTTCCACATCCTCTGGTTTACCAATCAAACGCCCGACAATGGACATCACGCGCTTGCGGCAGCCAGCCACCAATTCATTAAACGCGACTTCATCTCCGGATTGGGCGCGCGCAACGAGTTGTGGATCTGCGTTCATTGGTATAGGCGCGTCGTGGTCAGATAGCGTTACCTATCAACTTCTAAATTCGCCCTTCCCATCGCAAACCCAAACGAAACAATAGAGGTCCACCAGTCTGCGGAAAAGGAGTAAACCCCGTCAGAATCCGCCGATCCGCCATATTTTCAATCGCCAGCGTAGCCTTCAGCCCGTGCCCCAATTCCTGCCTCGCACTCAATTGCAACAATGCAAATCCCGGCAATAGCTGCGTATTCCGGTCATCCTCAAACTGCAATGCTGAGGTCCGCATGCTTAGGGTCACCAGTGTCTTCGGACCATACCAGCTTGCCTGCGCACTCCCCTGATGCTTCGGCACTTGCGGCAATCGCTCCCGCGTCACATAGCGCGAATCCGCCATCAGATAAGAAGCCTCCAATCGAAACTGCTTCACTCGCTTCTCAACCTCGGCTTCAATCCCTCGCACCGTCGCCGCCGCCGCATTGCGCCTCTGCCTTACCACTGCCGCCGCACTGCTCGACAGCGTCACATTCGTGATCAAATCTCCAATTTCCTTATAAAATCCCCCAGCCCGCACTGTAAACGTCTCAGCCCTGTAATCCAGACCCGTCTCCACCGCCCAAAGCTTCTCTGCCTTCAGATTCGCGTTCGCCTGAGTCGTAGTATTCCCCGCCCGAAACTCCCGATACAACTCATTCAAAGTCGGCGCCCGAAAACTCTTATAGGCACTCGCCCTCCACCGGAAAGCCCCCATCCCGTAAGCCAAGCCACCCGACGGTTGATAAAAGTTCCCCGCCTTGCCCGCATATTGAAAACGCGATCCAAGAAACAACTGCAAGTTCCCAAACTTCGCATCTCCCTGCCCAAATAATCCAGTCTGCGTCTGCGTCCCCCCGCCAACTCGCAGTCCCACCGGAATCACCGTCTCAGAACTTGTGCCATCCACATTCTGCGCATCCGTCCCCACTGTCCAGTTGTAGCGCCCCGGCTTCCCCTTCAAATAACCCCCACCGCCAAACGCAGTCGAAGGTACGCTCTGATAACTGGTCAGCCGCTCCGAATTCCGGTCTGCCGCAATCGTCGAAAAACTCTGGTGATACTGCTGCCGGGAGTGATACCCCGTCAAGCCCAAACTGGCCGCCCCAAAATCTCGCGAGTAGTTCCCGCTCAGAGTCCCCAGGCTCGTCGAATTCGTCTGCAACGGCGTACCGTTGTCCCGCTCCTCAGTCAGAATATCCACCTTCAAACTCATCCGCTCCCGATCCGTCGAATAATCTGCCTTAAAAGCCCCAGCCGCAAATCGCACCCCCGCCTGCGTATCTGCCTTCCCTGCTCTCTCCTTCGGCACTATCAAATACCCATCCGTATCAAAGGCCCGAAAGAACCCGCTCACCCCAAACTTCCGGATCACATGCGAAAATCCAGCACTCGGCTGGATCGTGCCCAGATTCCCACCCTCCATTCCCAAACTCAACCGCATCGGCTCGGCAGCTCGTGTAAACAATGCCACACTCCCCGACATCGTCCGGTCTCCAAACACACTCGTAGTCGCCCCACGCGTCACTTCCACCCGGTCCACTTCTTCACTCGGAATCCGCGTCCAGTAAATCCACCCGCCAAACGGATCATTCACCGGCACCCCATCCCACAACACCAG
>JANXLY010000189.1 GCA_025354885.1 Acidobacteriota bacterium
GAGCCGTCCACCTCTGGTCTCGGATCACACGGCGCTCGAGTTGCGGCCCCGCAGAGCCATGTCCTCCGTGTGACTTGGGCACTCTATCACGTTGGAAAACAGCTTCCGGAAATAGTTTACACAAAACTCTTGACACTACCGAAAGACTCGCCTACCACAACGAACTCCTGACCGCATTTGAAGAAGCAGCAAACGCTCTCGCTGCCCTTGACAACCAGAGAGTGCGCCTAGCCATGCTCGCGGCAGTCTCCCAAGCCGCCCAAACTAGCCTAGACCTCGCCATCGACCTGCAAAAAGCAGGAATCAACGATTTCTTGTCCATACTTATGGCCCAGCGCAGCCTCTTCAACGCAGATTTCGACCATTCCACAGCAAACACTCGATTGCTCGTCGAGAGCGTCGCCCTTTATAAAGCACTAGCCGGAGCTTGGCCGCAACACCCTTGACAAATCTTTTTGAAACATTTCTCCCTTTCCAAGCACTTATAGGGTATGGACGAACGAACAGAACTCCGCGTAGGGCTCAATCTGGCAATCTCAGCAATTCGAAGAGTCTCCTCAGGTCAACTCGTCGATTTGGGAATGATCGTCCAGGAACTTGAACAAATCTGCAGTGCTGAAGAGCAAAGCGCCGAATTTCAAAATCGATTGCAGTGCATTTTGCAACTCTCCTCCAGAACTCAGCAGAATCATTACTCGAATCAATCTAGCTCAAGCGACAGTACCAGTACCTTTTCTATACCAAAACGGCATTCGGATAGTACTAAAAGCCTAGATAATGCAACATTTTGGCCAGCAATGGAGCTACTCTGAGAACGTGAGGAAATCAGGTCTGCCATTCGAAAACTTCTGTTTCCGCAGATCATTACACTCATATTTGTAGAATGTTTTTTTGCCTTCGATTCCTCTTTGGACCTATTTCAAGAGTTTATTCGAATGAATTCCAGTTCTACGTCGGTGGCTCCGGCGTGGTTGGACAACCTACCTGATTCCAGGCCACGCCTGGAATCAGGTAGGTCCTTTCTATTTCTGGAGTCTATTTCTGGGGCCAGCCAGCCGCAACCAGGAGAGCCCCCGGTATCACAAAAACCAGATAAAACGGATTCGTTTCGATTTTGAGCATGGCCCAGATTCCAAAAACGAGATAACAAACCCCAATCACCAGCGCTGGCTGCAAAGCGACGTCCTTGCGCTTCCAGGCTGCAACAAATAGCGGCAATACAATCGCACCAAACGCCAGCATTGCCATTCCCCCAAAATGCCATGCGACCTGCAAACCTCTAGTCAGATCAACCGTGTTCTGAGCGAGAGAAAGTTGGCTCCTTAGTTCCGGCCAGCCAAGCAGCGAGTGGGCACAACCACTCAGCAAAAGTATTACGCCTGCCACCATTCCAACGATAGCCTTCCAGCGAGGGATCATAAAATCTCCTAAACGACTCAAACGTTATCACAACCAGCCCTGCGCATGTGACATGATGTGAGCAATTTGCCATGCGCCGGATATTGATCAACGAATGCAAACAGGAAATCTCTTCTTTCAATCCTGTTCTCTCCCACTATGAAGATTTCTACATCGAACGGGGCCAAGCCTTGCTCGACTACCACCTGCCGATACGCACCGAAATCGGCGGCGCTTTGACGGTCCTGAACCAGAGCCCTGATCTGCAGTTGATCGGAGGTTACTGTGCACGTGGCATCACCTCGAGCGGTACTCTGTCAGCCGCCGGCTTTGCCCGTATCGCAAAGGAATTCCTTGACGCCGTCCGTGCAGCGCTTCCCCTGGACGGGATCTACTTCTGTCTCCATGGTGCGCTTGCATCCGAGGACGTCGAAGACGCCGAAGGCTATCTGCTCGAACAGACACGCAAGATCGTCGGTGAACACATTCCGATCGTCACTTCGCTCGACTTACACGGAATCCTGACCGACAAAATCCTTCTGCACTCGGACGCCGTTGCTGTGTATCACACCAATCCGCATATCGATTTCTTCGAAACCGGACAGCGTGCCGCGCGGCTTCTCCTTCGACTGCTCGACGGCGAGATCAACCCGGTACACGTTCGTCTCCGCATTCCCGCCCTCGTACGCGGCCCCGAACTCATCACCCAAACCGGCCTCTTCCGCTCTTGCGTAGACCGCGCCATTCTGTTCGAGAACAGCCCTCAGGGCCTTTCCGGCGGCTTCTTCATCGGCAACCCTTTCACCGATGTGGCAGAACTCGCCTCGAATGTGCTGCTCGTCGCCGACACCGATCCCGGTCCTGCCGTAGAAGAAGCCAAGGCCATCGCCAATGAATTCTGGGGTCTGAAAGCCAAGCTCCAACAACCACTGATTAGTGTCGAAGAGAGCATCCGTCTGGCGGCAGCTGCCAAAGGCCGAGTCGTACTGGTAGACGCTGCTGACGCCACCAGTTCCGGCGCATCCGGCGACTCCAACGCAATCCTTGCAGAATTGGTGCGCACGCGCTGTCAGCGCACTTCACTCATTCCGCTCGTCGATGCTCCCGCAGTACGTGCCTGCTTCGCGGCAGGCATCGGTGCAACCCTTACTCTTCCAGTCGGAGGATCACTCGATCCGCGCTTCACACCAATCGAAATCACCGGCCAGGTGCGCCTCCTGTCAGACGGCCAGATGCGCAGCGAATCCCACGGCGAGGCCTGGAATGCCGGTCCGAGCGCCGTCCTCGAGGCGGGCCCGATCACTCTCGTTCTTACCACGCGCGCCGTCAGCCTCTACGACCGCACGCCATTCTATGCCTGTGGTCAAGACCCGGCCCGTTTCGACATGACCGTCGTGAAGTCTCCCCTCTGCCAGCCCCAGTTTTTCAACGATGGCGCAGAACTCGTCCTCAACATTGACGCCCCCGGTTCCACCAGTGCGAACCTCTTGTCTCTCGGCCACACCCGCTGTGCCCGTCCCCTCTACCCACTCGATCCGGATTGCCCCTTCGTTCCAGAGCCGCGTATCTTCAGTAGAAAACAATGGCGCTGATCGCCTATCTCTGGATCGCCTTCGCCTTGAATTACGTAGACCGTCAAATGGTCTACTCAATGTTTCCTGCCCTCAAGGCAGACCTTGGTATCGCGAACACCAGCCTCGGCCTCGTCGGCAGTATCTTCGCCTGGACTTATACTCTGTCGCTGCCGCTCGCTGGACGCCTTGCAGACCTCTGGCGACGCGATGCCATGGTGATTTCCAGCCTCATACTCTGGAGCCTCGCCACCCTCGGTTGCGGTCTTGCTGATTCCCTGAACTCATTCCTGTTTTGGCGCGGCTTCATGGGCCTGACCGAATCTCTTTACTACCCTGCAGCTCTTGCTCTAATTGCAAGCCACTATGCAGAAGCACAGCGCTCCCGGGCACTTGGCATCCACCAGTCCGCACAACTTGTCGGGGTAATCATCGGCGGTTGGTACGGGGGCTGGGCAGCGGATCATGTCGGTTGGCGTCAGGCATTCTTCGTCGCCGCATCTCTGGGCATCGGCTACAGCGCAATCCTTAAATATGGCTTGCGCGAGCATCGAACTCCGCAGGCTTCCACGCAAAAACACTCTGGAAATATATCGGATCTGTTTCGCTCGAAAACCTATCTGGCCCTTTGCCTCGCCTTCTCTTGCTTCTGCGGCATCCAGTGGATTTTCTTTGCCTGGTTCCCAACCTTCCTTCAGGAACGCTTCTCCCTATCGATGACTGACAGCGGATGGAATGCAACCGTCTTCGTTCAAAGTAGTGCCATCATTGGCATCCTCGCCGGTGGCGCGCTCGCAGACATCCTTCGACGCAGGCATCCACAGGCACGCCTCTACGTGGCTGCCGCAGGTGTCCTCGTGAGCGCGCCCTTCGCCTATCTCACTTTCTCGGCCGCTTCGCTCAATCTGGCGCGGATTTTCTCCTGCGGCTTTGGTCTCTTCGCTGGCCTCCTCGCGACGAATGCTTTTTCTGCCGCCTACGATGTAATCGGAGAGAAAAATCGCGGCCTCGCCGCCGGAGTTCTCAATATGACCGGCGGCATCTCTTCCGGGGCAATGATTTATCTGGCCGGAATTTGGAAAGACACCATCGGATTTGCCGAAATGCTGTTCTGGATGATGCTCGCAGCCATGCTCAGCGCCATCCTCCTTGCAACCGCCTCAAATCGCCGAGTCGAAAGATGAAAGTAACCACATCTTCGCTTCGCGCGCCTCTCCTTTGAGTGATAAAATCAGGGCACCAATCTTGTGAAAAGTGTTTATTTTTGAAAGCCTTATGAGACAGCCCCGTTCGCCGTTCTTCTTATTTCTCTTCACCCTCTTCTGCTCCCCCGCATTTTCCGCACAAAGCGGCACCCCCAATGCCGCTCCAGTCCTCCAACAGTTTTGCTTTCAGTGCCACGGCAATGCTGCCATGGGAGCTTTGAATCTCCAGAAAATCGCCGCCCTCCCCTCCATGGCCGAGAACTACCAGCATTGGGAAAAAGTCGCTTCGGCCCTCGAGCAGAAGCAGATGCCCCCCGCCAAAATGCCGCAACCGAGCGATGAGCAGCGCAAGCTGACGGTCAACTGGATCCGGACCAAATTGAATGAGACCGCCACCAGGACTGCCGGCGACCCCGGTCGCGTCACCGTGCGCCGCCTCACCAGCGGCGAATACGCTTACACGATTCGTGACCTTACCGGTCTCGACATCAAAACAGATCGCGATTTCGCAAGCGACTCGGTGGGCGGTGAAGGCTTTACCAATTTTGGCGACGTGCAGTTCATGCAGGATGCCAACCTCGAACGCTACCTCGAAACTGCCAAGATAGTTGCCGCGCATGCCGTCATCGGTTCCGGTCCACTCCAGTTTTTTGCAGACCCTGGTAAAAGCGGCCTCGAACTCTCAGCAGTCAGCCGCATCCAGGCCATTTACCATGCTCATGGCTTTCGCTCCTCATCCGGCGAAGGTGGCAAGCCGTACAGCCTCGACCGCGTCGGTAAGGCAATCTACGCTGCCTGGCACTTCAAGCACCGCATTGCTTTAAGCGAACCAAAACTCACCCTCGAACAGGCGGCTGCGGCAGAAGCGGCCAGTCCTCGTTTTGTCCAGCATCTCCTGAGCGTGTTTGGCGATGCAGCTCCAACCTACCCAACCCTCGAAGCCGTTCAGCGTTGGAACAAACTACCAGTGCCTTCTCCGGCTTCTAAGACTGAGGCGATGGCCAAGACTCGTGCCCAAGCCAAAGAAATTCAGGACTACATCGTCAACTGGCCCCGCATGCTTTTTGGCGCCGGAAAAGAAGCCGAAGGCGGCGACGGCGACGAGCGAAACTTCGTACTCAACGAATACTCTCTCAAGGCCACGCCGGAATTCAAGATGCGTTTCAATCTTCGTGGCGCAAAAGAAAAATCCGCTCGCGCCTATTTGTCTGTCACCAATGTAAATCCGGTTTCACAAGATAAGCCTGTCATCCTCTGGAAGAACGCCACCGTTCGTTTCCGCACTGCCGCACGCGGCGTTGCACCACCACAGCCCTTGCGAAGCGTCATTACCGAAGACTCAGCCAAACGTCTCGGCTTCGGCAAACTGCCGGACGGGAGCGACGCCGATTCTCTTGATTTCGCAATGGTTCCCGGCCAGGCGACATTCATCGATGTGGTCATGCCCGATGGTGCCGCAGGAGTTTCCATCCAGGCCGATTTGGTTCTCACTAAAGCAGACATTGGCGATGCGGTAGTTCGCGTGGGCTTGTCGAATTCCGAGGCCCAATTCACAGGTACGCCGGTCTCGGCAATCCTTGCGATGTCCAAGGGCGCAGGCTTCGCCAGATGGAAAGCAAACGTCCTCGACTTTTCTGCAAAGCTTCCCGCAAGCTCTCACCTCGAACCTACTCCTGCGGACAAAGATCCAATTCCCGCACCTTACGATAATGCATACAACCAGCCGGAGCGCGATTCCTTCCACGTCAACGTCAAGTACTACAGGGACGACAACTTCATCCTGAATCACGTTCTCGACGATCCCACGCGAGCCGAGCTCAATTACGCCTGGTCTGACCTGCTCGCTTCCTTCGACTACCACGAAACCTTTCTACGTTTCGTTGCAGAAAAATATCGCCTGGACCTCAAGAAGAAGAAGATCGGCGAACTCACGGCCGCAGAAATCGAAGCGATCCCCGCAGAGCCGCGCAAGTATGTCAAAGCACTGCGAACCGAGTACGACGCGGTTCAAAAATCCCAGCTCTCCGCTCAACCCCGCCACATCGAAGATACGCTTCGCTTCGCAGCCAAAGCGTGGCGTCGCCCTCTCTCAGACGTCGAAAAAGATCGTCTCCGCGGCTTCTACACCAACGCCCGTGAAGTGCAGAAACTCGACCACTCCAAGGCCATTCGCACCCTCATCTCGCGCGTGCTAGTTTCTCCCGCCTTCCTCTATCGCCTCGAACAACAACCCCAGCTCGCGGGAGCCAAAACACTCACCGGGCCGGAACTTGCCAGCCGCCTCAGTTACCTCCTCTGGTCTTCTGTGCCCGATGAAGAGCTCTCTCGTGCCGCCAAGGCCGGCGAACTCTCAAGCGACACCAATCTCGAACGCCAGGTGCGCCGCATGATCACAGACCCCAAGGCCCGCCGCTTCGCCACCGAGTTCTTTGGCCAGTGGCTCGGCTTCTACCGCTTCGACCAATACAAGGGCGTTGACACCACTCGCTATCCGGAATTCACCGACGAACTCAAGTCCGCCATGTACGACGAATCCGTTTCTTTCTTTGAGCACATCGTTCGTAACGACCGCCCCATCCGCGAAATGTTCTCGGCAGATTACACTTTCCTGAATCAGACTCTCGCCAGGCACTATGGCGTAAAAAAACCAGTCGCCGCCATCCGCGAAGTCGAACTCGTCCAGGGTTCACGAGAATTCGGACGCGGCGGCATGCTCGGTCTCGGAACCGTATTGACTGTGACGTCGGCCCCGCTGCGAACCAGCCCGGTCAAACGTGGAGACTGGGTCCTCCGCAGGATCCTCGGCACGCCCACGCCACCTCCTCCCGCCAACGCGGGTATCCTTCCGCCCGATGACAAAGCCTTCGGAGGCCAGTCCATAAAGGCCCGCCTTGAATCCCACAAGAGAAATCCAACTTGCGCCGCCTGCCACACCCGTATCGACCCTCTCGGCTTTCCTCTCGAGCACTTCGATGCCGTCGGCCGCTTGCGTGAGAACTACTCCGACGGCAACTCCATCGAAGACACAGCCACCACTTTGGACCACACCGAGATCGCTGGCATCGATGGCCTCACCATGTACCTGAAGTCGCAAGAAACCCTGGTCTTGCGAAACTTCTCAAAGAAGTTACTGGGCTATTCCCTGGGCCGCACAGTGCAGCTCTCGGATCGCCCTCTGCTCGACCAGCTTTCGCAAGTCGGCAGTGACACTTCCATCTCCAAGCTCCTTACCCAGATCGTCACGAGCAAACAATTCCGCAACCGCCGCATCAATGACGAGCCAAAGGCAACTCCGCCGGCTTAAGAAAAGCGCGTCGCCGTGCTCCCGAAAACTTCCAAAGAAGGTGGACTATGAACCGCGTCCAACGCAATATGGCCTTGCAGCCCAACTCCCGAAGACATTTCCTCCGTGGCGCTGGAGTCGCCCTCGCACTCCCATGGATGGAATCTCTTCCCCTGTTTGCCGCGCAAGATGGCGCAACGCCCAAGAAGGCTGCCTCCAACAAGCCCCCGGTCCGCTTCGCCACTATCTTCTTCTCAAACGGTGTAGAGCCGATCCATTGGTGGGCCAAAGGCAGCGGCTCTTCGATGGAGCTTGGGCCTGTGCTCCAGCCCATGATGCCTCACCGCGAAGACTTCAGTTTCCTCCGCGGTCTCTACAACCACCAGGCCTTTGTCTCCACCAGTCCTCATCTCGGGCGCATGCCCAATGTGCTCTCCGGTGCCAGTGTCAGCCTCGACCCCAGCGACATCCGCGTCGGCACCACATTCGACCAGGTACTCGCCCGTCAAATCGGCGGCCAGACGGCAATCCCCAGTCTCGTCCTCGGCATCGAGCCCAACGAACTACGCCTTGAAGATGGCGTCTCGATGATCTATGGCAGCAGCCTTTCCTGGTCTTCACCTACTAAGCCGGCTACAAAAGAAATCTATCCAGCCCGCGCTTTTGACTTACTCGTAGGCGATGGCAGCGGCCGTCAAATCGACCGCAGCATACTCGACGCCGTACTCAAAGAAACCCATGAACTCGAACCCCGAGTCAGCCGCACAGACCGCGTCAAGCTCGCTGAGTATCTCGAATCGATCCGCGACATCGAAAAGCGCATCGACCATGCCAACCGCCAGGAACGCATCGAGGGCTGGCGTCCCACCCTCGACAAACCGAACATGCCCCGCCCTGCCGATGAAATCCCTCAGAACGTCCCCGACCACATGAAGCTCATGCTCGACCTGATCGTCCTCGGCTTTCAGATGGACAAAACCCGCATCGCGACCTGCATGTTGAACAACGACCTCTCGCAGATGAACTTCAAGTTCATCGAAGGGGTCAAAGGCGCACTCCACCTCGACCTCACTCACAATGGCCGCGCCGCCGCCGCCGAGGCAATGTACCTCAAGACAAATCAGTTCCACCTCCAGCAATTCGCTTATATCGTCGACCGCCAGAAAAAGATCGATGAAGGAGGCACCTCGATCCTCGACAATTCCATGCTGCTGCTCTGCTCCAATCTTCTCGATGGCGACACCCACAGCGCAGACCAGATGCCGATGCTTCTCGCCGGTCGCGCCGGCGGCTCACTCAAGCCCGGCCAGGTCATCGACTACATGGATAAGGGCAATGACAACCGCCGCGCCTGCAGCCTCTATCTTTCGATCATGGACCGCATGGGCGTCACTCTCGATCGCTTCGGCGACGCGGACAAACGCCTCGTCAACCTCTAGACCGACACAAATAATCTCTATTTGCAGATCGCGTGATCTAAATCACTCGTCCGCATCGCGTATAGGGTAGTGCCTGTCCAGAAATTCATCAAGGGAAACCGGAGCAACTCCGATTACGGCACTCCCGTTCCCACGCAACTTCCTGCAGCGCTACTCGAAAAGGCCTCAGGCCGCCTATGCTGGATCACCACGCTTTGCGCTGTCTCAACTCTGATCTTCTTCGGGCTCGAACAACTGCTGCAGCCCGAGCTGTACAAAATCGCCGAACTCAGCTCCGTTCGCCTCTCATTATGCGGAGTCCTCCTCCTTTCCGGCGCACTCATGGCAGCTCAACAAAAGGCTCTCTTCCGCAAAGAGACCCTCCTTAATCTTGGGATCGTCTTTCAGATTCTCGTTGCCTTCGCCTTCTCAATGCTCGAAACGTCCATGCCCTGGAAAGACCAGACTGTCCTCGGCCATTCCGCAGTTGCCATCTGGCTTTCGATCTGCGCCCTTCTGCTCCCAAACACCCCTCTCAAGGCGGCCGTCGCCGCCCTGCTCTCGGCAGCGGCATGGCCAGCCGCCTACTTCTTCAACCTCTGGCTGATTGGCTTCGATCCCCTGCCCGCCAATCGCCTCGCAGTCTGGATCTTCCCGAATTTTGTGATGGCGATCTGGATGTTCATCCTAAACAATCGCGTGCTCGGCATGCAACTCAAACAGGCAACTGCGGAAGAACTTGGCAGCTACAAGCTCGACTACCTGATCGGCAAAGGCGGCATGGGAGAAGTGTGGCGTGCCAAACACAAAATGCTGGCCCGCGACGCTGCGATCAAGCTGATTCGTGCCGACGTCCTGGCTGGTGTCAATGGCCGCCAGGAGCAGCTAATCCGCAAACGCTTCGAACGTGAAGCACGCGCCACAGCCAGCCTGCGCTCACCCCACACGGTTGCCCTTTTCGACTTCGGCCACACCCAAGACAACACCTTCTATTACGTAATGGAATTGCTAGAAGGCATGGATCTGCAAACCATGGTGGAGCGTTACGGCCCGCTCCACCACGGTCGTGTCGTCAATATCCTGATGCAGACGGCCGAGAGTCTCGAAGAAGCACACCGCGCCGGTCTCGTGCACCGTGATATCAAGCCTCGCAATCTGATCCTCGCCAAAATGGGCATGCAGTATGACTTCATCAAGGTTCTCGATTTCGGCCTCGTCAAAACCAATACGATGCCGGACGCATCCCTCGTCACCCTCGACGGTGTCGCCACCGGCACACCCTCATACTTGCCACCTGAAATCGCCATGGGTGAGACTAACATCGATGGTCGCGCCGACCTCTACAGTCTCGGCTGTGTTGCCTACTTTCTGCTCACCGGCAGTCTCGTCTTCGACGAATCAACACCAACCGCATTCGCCCTCGCTCATGTGCAAAAACCAGTCGTGCTGCCCAGCGAGCGTACAAAGAGGCCGATCCCGCCCGCCCTCGAAAGAATCGTAATGCATCTGCTCGAGAAAAAGGCAACCAACCGACCTCGAAGCGCTCAAGAACTCCAGCGGCAATTGCGGGCCATCGCCGACGAGTTGACGGTATTCACACAATCAGACGCCGTGAATTGGTGGCACACCCATTTGCCCGAGAAGCATGCCCGCTTCGAGCCCAGATTCGAAGACAGTGCCGCAACCACTCTTCTCGACGCCTCGCCCTTAAATGTCGGATGTACAGCCACCGGCTAAAGCGTTGTTTGCACTCAGAACGAAAGCCGTCGGTGCTCCTTCACAAGACGAGATGCGATCCACAGCCAGCACAGCGTAAACCCTACATTCAGCCACGCAAAGCCCGCCGTCGCCATCTGCAACTCCGAGCCCATTTTCACAATTCCCGCCTGGATCACATCACCCGTGCGCATAAAAAAGGTGTCGATCGCCGCCTTCGCCTTGTACTTTGCCTCACGCGAAGTTGGTAGAAAGAGGGCCTGTCGCACTGTGTTCTGCAGAGAATAATCCGTGCCGTTCTCAAGCGTCTTCGCAACCCGAACCACCGCCAGTAGCGGAACAAACGCAAGCACCGAATAGCTCACCAGCGCAATTACTGGCAAAACATAGAGTGCCCCACGAACCCCGATAAACCGGAAGACCCGCGACACAACAAAGGTCTGCAACAGAAATCCCAGCAGATTCACCCCTGCAAAAAAACTCCCATAGAATACCCCCACATAATGCTTCTGTGCCGCAATGTCGGTGGGAAACAGATTTCTCGCTTCTGCACTTACCACAGACCCTAGCAGGAATTCTCCGCTCGAATTGACGATATTCAAGAGCACGATGAGCACGGCAATCCAGCTGAGGTAATGGCTGTGAAAAATCAGCGAGAATCCACCCTCGGGACCAAGTTTCTCATCAGCATGTGCCGCCATTTCCGGGCTGCTCGTCTTCTTCTGAATCCCGTTCACCAACACCATCAACCCGACACATACAACTAAGATTCCAGCCGCGATCAGTTGCAATTGGTAAGGCGAAAGGTCCAGCCGCCCCACCAATGAAGACGCCGATTGTGCCCCAAGCCAGGCACCGAGCGAAGAACCAACTCCGATCATCGCAAACAGCCTCTTGCCCTGAGCCTCCGTATAGATGTCATTCGCAAATGCCCAGAATTGTGAGATCACAAATACGTTGAAGATACCCACCCAGATATAGAACGTAATCCCTTCCCTCGCCCCAGCTACCCCAAAGAAATAGAAAACCAGTAGATTCATCGCAAAGAACAGCCCCAGCCCTGCAACCAGCTTGATCCGGTTCACTTTAGACCCCACCATTCCATAAATTGGAACCAACAGCATCAGCAATCCTGCTTGCCCCGCAGCAGAATAGGCTTTGATGTATGCACCTCCTTCCGTAAGGATCAGCGCTTCGCGTACCGTCTTGAGCAAATAATAAGCAAACAGCAACAGAAATACGTTCGCCGTCATCAGCACTACGCCCGGGCCTTCCCCCGCCCGGACATCAGCAAAGACAGAAAGGAACTTCTCGAACATCCCCTTCGGCACTTCTTCCACTGCCTTGAAACGAGGGAATATCTTTCGGCTGCGAGGCTCTGGTCGAGATTGATACTCGCGCCGTTTCATTGCATCTACCTTAACAGCATCAGCCGCTGTCGGCACCGCTCTATTCCGTCCCAGGCTCTCTTAGCTAGGCACCCCCACCGGCCGGCTTGCAATCAGCACGCCCTTAGTCACCAGATCAATCGCATTCATGGAAGTCTGCAAATTGAAGCTCTTCGCTTCATTGCGGTAAAGATCAATCACACTCTGCGTAGCCGAAAACGGATCCTGCGAAGTCCTCGCCACATTCAATTGGTTCGCCAGCACAGAAGCTTCAATCATCTGCCCATTTGGCATCCGGATATATTGATCCCGCTTCGTGGTCCCAAACGTATCAAGCGGCGAATCTACCAGGCTCCCGCCTAGCAACTGAGCCAGTTTCTTGCCTCCTTCAGGGCTCACATTACCAACCGCCCGATTCGTGGATTCCGGCTTCCCCGTGCTCCCATCCAGCCACTGTATCCCCACCGACTCAATCACAAACGGCTCAGAGCGACTCAAATTGTGAACCATGAGCGACGCATAGTTTCCCGTATTGGAATCAAGCCAGTTCTGCTGCAGCGAATTGAATTTCAAATTGGGAGTAGGTCCCGGAGGCAATGGCTGTCCAGAATCTCGAACCGGCGGCGTCGGGGTCCGGCCTGCTCCATCTGTGGCAGAATTTTGACGCGCCTCCACTCCAATTGCCGCCAAAATACTGGCATTCGAACTCGGTCGCACCGGAGTCTTCCCCGAAAGTGTTCCGTTTTGAACCGCCGACTTCTGGCTCAGTGCCACTTTGGACGTCGCAAGACTTCCCTCAAAGCTCTTCAATGGAGCCAAATCATTATAGTTTCGACGCGACCCACGGCCTGTACCTTGAATAGTTGCCGACGATCGAAGCGCCGCACTGAAAGGGGTTATTTCCTTCATGGCCAAATACACAGCACGTCATCTGCCAAACACCGAATATAATCAAACTCATGCATCGTCGCAGCTTCCTCTCCCTCACCGCCGCCACCGCCCTCGCGCAATCCCCCATCCCAAAACGTCTCATCGTCCACGCCGACGACGCGGGCATGTGCCACTCCGTCAACTTGGCCACACGCGAGGCCCTCGAAAAAGGTATCGTCTCTTCGGCCAGCGTCATGATGCCTTGCCCCTGGGTGCAGGAGTTTTGCGATTGGGCTAAAGCCAACCCCACCCGCGATCTGGGTCTCCACCTTACCCTTACCAGTGAATGGCGCTACTACCGCTGGCGTCCCGTCGCCTCCATCGACAAGGTCAAAGGCCTCATCGACGCCGAAGGCTACATGTGGCGCGACGTCCGCTCCTCTGCCACTAACTCCAACCCCGCCGAAGTTGAAATCGAACTCCGCGCCCAGATCGAACGTGCCAAATCTTACGGCCTCAAGTTCACCCACTTCGATACCCACATGGGCACCCTCTTCGCCCGCCAGGATTTCTTCGAAGTCTATACAAAGCTCGCCAAAGAATACGGCGTCCCCTGCATGCTGCCCAAGCCCGGCGGGGTCAACGAAGCCGAGCTCAAATCCTACCCGATCACGCTCGACACACTGCGCGATAAACAGCGGCAGGGTTTCGCCATGCTCGACCGCCTCGTTACCGGTGTCCCTGGTCGCAACCCCGCAGAACGTCGCGAAAGCTACAAAACTTTCCTCGCCAACTTACAACCCGGAGTTACAAAACTGATCATCCATCTCGCGAAAGATGATGCCGAAATCCGCGCCGTCAGCAACGCCTGGGAATACCGTTGGGCAGACTTCCTCTTCTGGACCAGTAACGAAGCCAAGGACCTGCTCGCCCTGCACAACATCGAACTCTACACCTACCGCCAGCTGGGCGAATCCCAGCACCCCGCCTGATATGAGCCTGATATCCCAACGTTTCAAGCGATCCAACGCCTATGATCCCGACTGGATCCTGGCCAGTGTAAGTGGCGGTGCCAATCCCCTCTGGATCACTGAGTGGTTGACAGAGAAAATGGATTTGCAACCCGGAATGCGCGTCCTCGATCTCGGCTGCGGCAGGGCAATGTCTTCGATACTTCTGGCGCGCGAGTTTGGACTCCAGGTCTGGGCCACAGACCTGTGGTGCAGCGTCTCAGAGAACCTCGAAAGAATCCGCGATGCCGGCTTCGCAGATTCGATCTTCCCGATTCACGCCGACGCCAGATCCCTCCCATTCGCAAACGAATTCTTCGATGCCATCGTTTCGATCGACTCGTTTCCCTACTACGGCACAGACGACCACTACCTCAACTACATCGCCCGCTTCCTCAAATCAGGCGGCCAGATCGGAATCGCCGGCGCGGGCTTGCTGCGTGAGCTCGAAACAGAAATCCCGTCAGCCCTGAAGTCCTGGTGGGAACCCGGCATGTCTTGCCTGCACTCTGCCGCCTGGTGGCAACGCCACTGGCAACAAACTGGAATCGTGGACATAGAACTAGCCGACTCCATGGAAGACGGCTGGCAACACTGGCTCGAGTGGCTGAAAGCAATAGCCCCAGACAACCACGTCGAGATCGATGCGCTCGAAGCCGACCACGGCAGCTACCTCGGCTACGTCCGCACCATAGGCCGTCGTCGCCCGGATGCAAAGCTCGAAGACCCAATCACCGCTGTGCACACAACCTACACACCCAAACCGCTCCTCCGCTAGCAAGCACCCACCACCTCGACATTACTTATAGTTTTACATATACTTATCTCATGCAACTGACTCTTTATCTAGGCAACGAGACAGAGGCGCTCGCCAAGGCTGCTGCTGCAGCGAACGCTATGTCCGTCAGCCGTTGGGTCGCTCAAACCATTCAGGAGAAAACACTTACGCATTGGCCCAAAGCAGTAAGGGATGCCGCGGGAGCCTTTCCTGACTGGCCATTGGCCCAAAACGCGGGCGTCGACGACATCCCCCGTGAGACTTTGGACTAATGTTCGCAACGGACACCAATACCCTCATCTACTACTTCAAAGGCGTTGGAAATGTCGGCCAGCGCTTATTAGCTACGCATCCGCAGGACTTCGCGATACCGGCAGTCGTACTCTACCAACTGGAAGTCGGAACTGCTCATTCCACTGTGCGCCGAGAAGCTCTCGATGCGATCGTCCGTGTCAGTCGCATTCTCCCGTTCGACGGTGCGGCTGCTAGACGGGCGGCCGTCATTCGAAACGAACTTGCAAAAAAAGGTCAGCTGATTGGCCCACTCGACATGCTAATAGCCGCAACCGCTTCAGCCCACGGCGCAACTCTGATTACGCACAACACCGCCGAATTTTCCCGTGTGCCAGGGCTCCTGATAGAAGACTGGCTTTAGCCTTCAAAGCGTCACTTCTTCGCATACCCGTGCCAGACATATTCCAGCGCATTCGCCAGCGTCTGCTGCTTCACCATGCGATCGGTATGCCCGGAGTTCTTCGAAAATACAAACTGATAGTGATACCCCTTGGCAGCAAGCTCCTTGGCCATCAGTTCATTAGCCAGCACCCAGTCGTGATAGTTGTCGTAGGTGCTCAGATTATCCCGGTCGCTAACGTGCATCCACAACCGAATCGGCTTGCGAGCACTCTTCGGAATCAGGTTCTCATGAAACTCCCACGCTCCATGTGGTGTCTCCGGATTGTAAGGCCATTGCTGGTTCACATAAGTACCAGAGTAAGTGAGCACGCGGTGATAAAGTTCAGGATGATACCAGGCCATGATCAACGCCGCAGACCCACCCGAGCTGCCACCCATCGTCGCCCGCCCGTCAGGATCTTTGGTCAGCTTCACGTTGTACTGCTTCTCAACCAGAGGCAGCACTTCCTTCTCGACAAACTCTGCATACTTCCCCGACATCGTGTCGTACTCTAACCCACGCTGGCTTCCATGCGAATCTCCAGACCCGTTACCAATCGAAATCGCAATCATCACCGGCACACGCTTCTGGGCAATCAGATTATCCAGCACTGTGAACAATAACTTGTCCGGTCCATCCGCCCCGACAATAAACGGCGCAACCGTCCCAGGCACATACTGCTTAGGCACGTAAACAGCCAGCTTGCGAGTATACGGTGCGGCATGGCTCGAGACGATCAATTTGCCCGGGTTGTCCGGATCCGGCCTGCTGAATGTTCCAGCCTCGCGCGCAATTCCTGGATAGAACTTGCTGTCGGTCGATTCCATCGTGAAGTTGTAAACCGTTCCCTGCGGCACACCATCTTGCAACACAGTCTCAGCTGAGGGACTGTAGCTGGGCCCAATAATGAAATTGCCATCCTCTTTGGCCGGAGCATTTGCCCCGTCAGCCAATTCCTTCGCCTGTACATAACCAGGTGTGTGCGGATCGCGTGTCGGAGGTGGCGTTCGCGGGGGCCGCGCAGCCGGAGCGGCAGCCGGTGCCGGAACCTGGGCCAATGCCAGCGGGACACAAACAACCAGACTGGTCAACAACGCAATACTTGCAATACGAAACATGTTGGACGCCTCTTTTGTCGTAAAACTTCTCAACAATGATCCTATCGCAACAGTCGCCACAATCCAGACAATATACAATCGGATCGATACCCTCATTAAGCTCATGAACTCATCTTTCCGCGCACTCCTATTGCTCAGCCTCGTCGCTGGCATCTCCAACCTCTCAGCGCAAAACGGCCCCGAAACCGTCCTCCGCCCCACCAAGCAATTCCGCAAGAGCGTCGTCATCTCAGGCCTTGCTGGTCCGTGGGAAATCACCTGGGGTCCCGACTCCAAAATCTGGGTCACCGAGCGCACTGGCAAACGCATCTCGCGCATCGACCCCACCACCGGCGAGCAGAAGGTCGCGATCACCTTAACCGAAGTATCTGCTCCAGGCGGACAGGACGGCCTCCTCGGCCTGGCTCTCCACCCGCAGCTCCTCAAAAATACCGGCAACGATTTCGTCTACGCCGCTTACTCTTATATCGACCAGAGCAAGGGCCCCGTCCCCTACATCAAAGATCCCAAGAGCCCCTATCGCTTCCTGTACATGAAGATTGTCCGTCTTACCTATGACGCCGCAACTGGCACCCTCTCCAAACCGCAAGATGTCATCAATGGCATGCCCGCCGGCAATGACCACGATGGCGGTCGCCTCAAATTCGGCCCCGACCAGAAGCTTTATCTCACACTCGGCGATCGTGGACACAATCAACTCGGCAACTTCTGCCTTGCCACCGAAGCCCAGCGTCTGCCTACTAAGAAAGAACTCGCCGACAAAAACTACCTTGCTTACGTTGGCAAAACCCTGCGCATCAATCTGGATGGTTCCATTCCCAGCGACAACGCCGAGCTCAACGGCCTCGTCAGTCACGTCTTCACTTATGGCCACCGTAACCCACAGGGCCTCGACTTTGCTGCCGATGGCACTCTCTACGAGTCCGAGCATGGTCCCAAGACCGACGACGAGGTCAATGTCCTCAAGAAAGGTGGAAACTACGGCTGGCCGAACGTTGCCGGCATGAAAGACAACCAGGCCTACGAGTACGCTCACTGGTCAGAAGCCAAAACCCCTTGCAGCAAACTGGGCTTCAGCGATCTTGCAATCGATCCATCGGTCCCGCGCGAGCCGGAGTCGGCCTTCAATAAGCCCATGGTCGAACCTCTCGCTACCCTGTTTACCGTCCCCACCGGCTTCAATTTCCATAACCCCGCCTGCAAAGGAATCGACTACATCTGCTGGCCCACCGTCGGTGTCTCCGGCATCGAACACTACCAGTCGAGTGGCTCGGGCATCCCGGGCTGGGACCGGGTTCTTTTCGCCACAACTCTCAAGCGCGGCTCGCTCTATGTGATTCCACTCAAGCCAGACGGCCAATCCGCAGCCGGTTATATTTCCCGCTACTTCCAGTCTGAAAACCGCTACCGGGACACGGCCGTCCACCCCGATGGGAAGACGATCTACATCGCAACCGATTTCGGCGGACTCGCCGAATCCCGCTCCGGCGGCGTCACCAGGAGAATGCAGGACCCAGGTTCCATCCTCGCCTTCACCTACATTGGAGAAGGCACAGGCGCACCGATAGAAGAAGCCCCCTCAGTGAGCCAGGCCACAAGGCCCGCCCAGGAAGATCGCCCCACCACCGTGAACGGAGGCATCGCACCACAGTTCACCGCAGCACAAGCCGCTGCCGGCAAGACAGCCTACAACGCAGGCTGCGCCGTCTGCCATGGCAACACCATGTCCAACGGCACCATGGGCACACCCCTCGCAGGCGAGTACTTCCAGAACACCTGGTCCGGCAAGTCAGTCGCTGCCTTCTTCACTCGCGCCCAGAAGACCATGCCCCCGGCAGCTCCTGGTTCGCTGTCGGCAGAGAGCTACGCCAACATCCTCGCCTACATCTTCGATGTCAACGGATTCAAAGCTGGCGAAGCCAAACTGCCAGCAGGTGGCGAAGCTCTCGGCAAGATGACAATCAAGTAGTAGCGACAAAACCCTTCAAATCAACCGACAGGTCCGCGCCCTGCTCCGGCCGCAAAGTCGAGCCACTGCCAACCAGCTTCCGACCCGCCATATGCTCCCCGGGTCGATTGATCGAATCAATCGCAATCAACCGGTCTTGCTTGAAATAAAGCACCGAGAATTTGTGGCTGGCCGGGTCCCCTCGAGTCACTGCCTGGTCATAACCAATCGATAGCCCGGCCATCTGCAATTTGATCTGATACTGATCGGTCCAGAACCACGGCACAGCGTCATATTTGTGCGCCTTACCCGCAATATTTGCGGCAACGCAATTCGCCTGATCCACTGCATTTTGTACAGACTCAAGACGCACCGCCCCACCCGCAAACCGGTTCGGATAGTAGGCGCAATCCCCAAGAGCAAACACATTCGGGCTGGAACTCCGCAAGTGATCATCGACAACAATCCCGTTGCCCACCTCAAATCCCGCTGCCTCAGCCAATTCGCTGTTCGGCAAAACCCCGACACCACCGATCACGAGATCAGCGGGATAGCTGGTCCCGTCACGAAGCACCACCGCAGACACGGAATTCGCCACACCCAGGATCGCCTCCGTCTCGGCTCCAAAAACAAACTGGATTCCCCGCTCCGCGTGCAGCACGCGATAAAACTCGGAGATTGCCGGAGCCACCACACGCGCCATCAGCCTCTCGCGTGCCTCAAGCACAACCACACGCTTGCCGAGCGAAGTAGCGATAGCCGCCACCTCAAGTCCAATGAACCCGCCCCCGATGATCACGATATTCTGCGCAACCATCATCCTTTCGCGAAGCTGGCTCGCCTCAACACGCGTCCGCAAATAGCAGACCCCGTCAAGCGCAGCACCAGGGATCGCAAGCAGTCGATTCCGCGCTCCGGTAGCAAGCACGAGTTGAGAATACGGAATCTGTGTCGAATCCGACAGCGTCACCCGCTGCATATGAGAATCAATCGCGGCGACCCGTTCACCGGTAATCACTTCAATGCGATGCTGGCCGTAGAAATTCTCCGGTCGAAGATCGGCGTCCCCGATTGGCTCAGCTCCGGCAAGAAACGCTTTCGAAAGTGGTGGCCGCTGATAAGGCAAACCGGGCTCATCGCCAATGAGCGTAATGGGTTCTTCGTATCCTGCGGTTCGCAAAGACGCAGCAACCTGAAAGCCTCCTTGACCGGCTCCCACAATCACCACGCCTGCGGGCATCAGTTCTGGGCCTCAGGCGTATGTACGATCAGTCCGTCCAGTTCTGGCGTGACCTTGATCTGGCAGGAAAGTCGGCTGTTGGACTTCCGTTCGGCAAAAGTGCTACCCAGCATTTCTTC
>JANXLY010000224.1 GCA_025354885.1 Acidobacteriota bacterium
AGAATCGAAAACCCCCTGAATGCGCCCGGTGCTGAGCCCGCGCTCAAACTCCAGTGGATCGTCTGCTCCCTCTTCCCTGCTCTCGCGCAAATCGAGATCGAGGGGAAGATGATCTGGAAACAGAAATTCCGATCCCTGCAATGAGACATACCCAAGTTGCCGCATGCCTTTGCTTTGTTCGATCGGAAGATACTCCTCCTCACCAACCACCCCATCGATCACACTGGAAGGGATGAGCTGAACATGCTTGGCCAGCAAAGGAAACTCGAGCCACGCGAGCATTCGGCGCCCTCTTGCCGTTATTACGTCATGCGCCCTGTTAGCATAGCCGGCCCATTTGAGGCTCCGATTGTCTGCATTGTCGGGAGTACACCCCATAGAAGCGTAGTAAATTTCGTCGGTGCTGGCGAAAAGATATCCCACACCAGGGGTAGCGCGCATCACGTCTTCGAACAGATCAAACATCAGCTTGTAACTGTCTTCATTACAGAGCGATGCCTGATAGTTGTTGCCATCGGCTCTCAACGCAGCAAAGCGGGGATGTTTGAGCACATACTTGAAGTGCGACGGGCCCTGCATCACAGGGACAATCTGGATAAATCGTTGCAGCGCGTACCGGGTGAGATCCTGTAATTCCGCCGTGGTAAATGCTCCCGGTGCCCCGATTTCCGGATGCGAGGGAAATGCGAATTTGTCGGTGATTTCAAAGCCCACCATGTTGGCCTTGAAGCGGGCAGACCAATCGAGGTAGCGCTTGAGGGTTTCTATCCGGTCCTGATGATTCTTCGTGTCCCAATGCAGGAAGCGCAGTTGTAGCGTTGGCCAGTCTTCGATTGTGCAATCCGGCAAAAGCAACACGCCGCGCGGACCGGCTTTGAGCAACTGGATAAAAGTCTGCACGCCATAGAAGAGACCGGCATCGCTGTTGCCCGTGATCTCGATGCGACCCGGTGCGACTCGAAGCCGATAGCCCTGTGGCGCCAGTTCCGCTGGAGCTATTACGGTTCCAGATCGAACAGCCAAGCTGAGTGTCTTCGCCTGTCGCGGTGCGAGTTGCATCGAATGGAAGTCCCGCAAATCTCCGGTTAGAGAAAGCAGGGCCATATGATCCGGTGCAACTCCCGTGGCCGCTACCACCGACCAGGACGAATCAAATTGAATTTCACCCGCGCCGCCAAAAGTCACCCGCTGAGGAGCGGGGATTACTGCATGGCCCCGCGTCCATAAAGGGGTAACAGCGACCGCTGGTTGCGCGGTCGTTGCTGCAGCAACGACCGCCATCAAAAGGATTGTCCGCATGTTGGCGATTCTAGTACGTCAGCCGGAGAGAAAACTGAATGATGCGCGGGCCACCTGGACCGCTAACGCTCAAATCCTGCAGGCCGGTTACACTGTTCGGCCCCGCATCGTTCTGATGATTGAAGACATTGAACAGATCTGCGCTGAATCGCAAGCGGAGTTTTTCGGAAAGCTGAAAGTTCTTGAACACGGAACTATCGACGTTCCATTCGCCGGGGCCGCGGAAGAATGCTCGCGAATTCCAGTTCACGGTGTCGCCGATAGGCGTCTGCCGGATGCTGCCGTTCGCCAGGGTCTGCGCAATGCGATTATCGAAGACGGCGCCCACGGGTCTAAGTACACGTTGTGAACGGTCAATCGGCACAAGCCTCTGAAGTGCTGTCTGATCCACCTGCGAAGCCAGGCGCGGGTCAAAATCGCCGCGGAACCAGAGACGCTGATTGCGGCCCGCGAACTTAAGGTCCAGCCGTTGACTCGCGTCCAGTGTGGGATCGCCGAACAGATAGCGTCCCGGGCTGACGCCCATCCAGTTGCCACCACGCCATTCGCCGATTCCAGAGAGCTGCCAGCCTCCGGCTAAGGCGTTCATAAATTTTCCGGCGGAACCCAGCATATGCTTCCCCTTGCCAAACGGCAGTTCGTAAAAGAAGTTGTAACGCACGCGATGGGCCGGGATATTCGACGAGTTCTGGTATCCAAGGCGAAGGCGCTGATCATAGGTGAGATTGGGGCTGCCCAGTAACTGCGAGTTCTCGGGAACGGCGAAGACACCGTCGGTAGAGTTGATGTTGCCATTGCCGGATTGAAAGCCTCCGGCATCGCTTGTGGTCAACGACCGCGTGAAGACGTAGAACAACTGGTAGGAGAGACCGCTATTGAAGCGGCGCTCCACTTCGGCCTGCAAGGAATGGCTGTTGGAATAGCCGGTGTGATTGGCCGCAAGAAAATTCCAGTTGCGATTCACTCGCATCAGGTCGCGCTGTCCGGGAGGTGCAACTCCGGTCCGTGTCACGTAATTTGATTCCGCTTCGCGTGCGTTCACGGTGAAGCGTTGCTCAAGGTCACGACCCAGGTTGCCAATGTAGTTCAGCCGCAGAGCCGTGCTCTTCAGAATCACGCGTTCCAGCGTGAGGTAGTAAGAGTGTGCGCGGTTGTCACTCCACTTGCGAAAATCCCACGGCATAATCGTCTGCGCCGTACTCGGCAAATCGACAATTCCAACAGTGCTTACGCCCACTTGCCCAATTTGTAGCGATGGCTTCGAGGCTGTGCGTGTGGCATAAGTATCGGTGCCATCGAGCGAACCAATGTTGTTTTCAAAGCGAAGATTCAACGGTGGATTCGATCGCGAAGACTGCAGGATCTGCGAAAGAGGCATGGTCCAGTAATACATTCCATATCCAGCACGCAAAACCGTCTTGTCGTTGATCCGGTATGCAGCACCCAGTCGCGGCCCGAAATTGTTGTTGTCGTTCGGAAGCAGAGCACCTGGAATTCCCGCCTCCTGCGCTGTGGCATAAGTCAACCCGCGCTTTGCCCACGATCCAAGCACTGCCGGCGGAATACCCTGGATGCTGTCAATCTTCGTGCTGTTTGGCGTTATCACCTGAAACTTGTTGGCGATGGTCTGCAGATCAACGTTCACGAGTCGGTCAAACTTTTCTTTGTACGGCGACCATCGGTCCCAGCGCACTCCAAGGTCGATCGTCAAGCGACGGCTCACCTTCCAGTTGTCATGCGCATACAGTCCTATTTCCGTTTGACGAAAATAGAAATAGCCTCGATTGTACTGGTTTGAAAGATAGGTAGGAAGTCCAAGAGCCAGCGACGCCAAACCAACTCCGGTGTAGGATTCAGCAGCATCGTCGTTCTCGTTGTAGAGCGCCGTCCAGTCGCCGCCAAAATCGTGGCTGCCCTGCGATTGCTGCAACTCGCGAACATTGTTTAGTTCCTTGCGAAACTTGCCGCCAAACTGTAGCGTATGCCGACCTTTAATCTTGGTCACGTTGTCTTCAAACTGATAAGCAGTCAACGCTTCGTCCTTGCGGTTGTCCGCATCCCAGTAAAAAGGATCATTGCCAACACCTGTACTCGGCCAGCCTCTGGCACCAAACGGATTCGGCAAACCAAGTTTGCCGGGCCAATCCGTGAAGTCCGCCAGCGTACCGGAACTCTTCGGTGTCCGGTGCGAAGCAAGCAGGATTTCGTTAATAAAACTCGGAGAGAAGGTGTGCGTTTCTCGCAGCGAAAAGGAGTACAGCTTAGTGTCGCTGCGGCCGGTTCCAAAAGCATCCTTCACATCTTCGCGGGGAGCACCAAACACACCACCTTGAATAGATCTCAAAGTCCTTGCCCGCGTAAAGCGTGCCGACAGGACATCTCGCGTTGAGAAGTTGTGATCGCCTTTCAGCGTCAAAAGATTATTGTCCAGACGGAGCGGATAATAGGTCCGCATGTTCGGCCCTTGAAACGGGTTCACACTGCTCGTGGGAACATGCGTAATGTCCTGCATCGTTTTGAAGATCGGTTGCAGTCGATTGCTTGGAATAATGTTGCCCGCAAAAGGTGTCCTCAAGCCCTTCGCATTCGTGGTTGCCGGATCGTAGATGTTGGTTCGTGTGTTGGTGTCATCAATCACCTGACTAAAGTTCCCCTGCCACATCGATGCCGTAGGCACATAGTCTTCATAAAACTGGGCTTCCCGCT
>JANXLY010000281.1 GCA_025354885.1 Acidobacteriota bacterium
CGCTGACTTTGCTGGTTTTACTGGCTTTTTTTGCTTCTACCTTCTTTTTCTTTCCTGCGCCGGTACCAGGCCCGGACGGGACAGGATCGGGAAAATGTTCCCGCGCTTCGATCGCCGTGGAATCCCGGGCGATGTGCTCGATCACGATGTTCTGGTGAGTCATCATCTGAAACAACTGCGAGAATTGCATCAGAACCGCGTGAGCAGTATCATTCATTAGGGCCATCTCCCGGTGCTTTGATTTTGTTTAGCGACTATATCTTAGGTCACCCATGGCCCTAACTTCAATCCCTAAACGTAGTTCTCCCTTGTTTTGTTGCGCTTGGGCGAAGCTTACTTTTGCAAGTGGCTCCTGTGAACGCTGGACGGCCGGTTGTGCGGCTGTGTATTCCCGTGATGTTGGTAAGGATATGTGGCAAGCTAGTGTGGATCGCAGTTGGCGATTTTTGAAGTTGGCAGTTCGGTTCGTCAAGCAATCCAATTTTGCAGCGGAGGCACAAGGTGTTTGAGGAGAAGCAAAGGCCAGCAACTGATGCTCAATTGGAGCGAGTGAGGGCGGTGCTCGCAGCGGCCATTCAGCTTCCAACTGAGACCCGGAGTGCGGCGGCGAGGGAGTTGTGTTCCGGTGATGAGCAGCTAGTTGCAGAAGTTGAGGAACTGCTATCTTTTCATAGCGCCGCTGACAAGTTTCTGACGCGCCCACTGCCTGAGTTGCTCGGAGCCGAGACGAAAACCGCCCGCGACCTGTGCGCCGGAACGGTGCTCAAGAGTCGTTACCGGATTGACCGTAAAGTAGCTCAGAGCGATTTTGCAAGTGTCTACTTCGCAGCTGACGAAGTCCTTGGAGATAAGCGAGTGGTGATCAAGATCCCTGATCAACTCCTCGACGAATCGGCCCTGCGGGAGAGCTTCGCAGCTGAACTTCATTCTCTGAGCAGAGTGCAGCACCCGAATGTTGTGGGTATCACGGACGTTGGAACACTCGAAAATGGTAGACCGTTTCTGGTGCTCACTTATGTCCCAGGCATTACGTTGCGGGAGGTGATACGCAACGGTCCTATCAAGAAGCAAAGAGCGTATTCGATTGTGCAGGGAATTGGGAGGGCCCTGGCTGCCGCCCACGCTGTGGATGTCTGGCACCTTGATCTCAAACCTGAAAACATCATTGTTTCGGAGCCCGATTCCATTGAGGAACGAATTACGCTGATCGATTTCGGAATCGCCAAATTGAAGCATGATGCAGGTGGATCTCTGGTTGCAGGGTCTCCTCGCTACATGGCGCCGGAACAGCATGAGAACCCCTCAGCGCAATGCGACATATATGCGCTGGCTTTGATCACATTCGAGCTGATGGCAGGGCATCTACCGGTAGAAGGAAGGCCGATTGCGGATCAACTCCCTCATGGACTGGGATCGAGTGCGAGCAAGGCGATTATTTCGGGCCTGGAAGATCAGCTTACAAAGCGCTTCTCCGAAGTCTCTGCGTTTCTAGAGGCATTCAACAGGGATATTGAGAGCGCAACCCCAAGGATGATTGTGGCGATTGCACTTTCCCTTGCTCTTGCCGCCGCCGGATATTTCTGGTTCGCACCTCATGAAAATCGCACAGAATACACAAAACCTGTACCCATCGTTTCTACACCAGAGCGTGAGCGTAATCCGGCCTTCTCTCCCGACGGCCAAGAAATCTATTACTCTTTGGGCACTACGGGTCATGTAGATATCTATAAGAAGGCACTTTCAGGAGGGGATCCAGTACTAGTTGTTGGCGGCGAGACCGACGACTCCTTACCAAGAGTCTCCCCGGATGGGAGACACCTTGCGTTTGTCAGGCACGGGGAGAAGTTCAGCCTGATGCAGAAGCATTTGTCCGATGGGCAAGAGGAGCTACTGGTTTCTGGTACGGAAGTTGACTCGTACTCTTGGAGTGCTGACGGAAAGCGGCTGATCTTTTCAGGAATTTGGAATGGTGTTCGCGACCAGTTGCGTGTTCTTGAAATTTTTTCCAAAAGCGTCCAACTGTTCGATATTCAAGGTGCCGCTGACTGCGTGCTCGCTCATCCAAGAGTTTCTCCGAATGGGAAGAATCTGGCTTTTGCCTGTCGCTGGTTTCAAGGTTCAGACGATTTGTTCTTTGTTCCGATAGATGCAGCTTTGAAGCAAGTTGGCCCAGTCCGGAGAATTACCAACTTGAGAGATCGAATCGACTCCGTGGAATGGGCTCCAGACAGCAAGAGCCTTCTTTACATAGGAGGGCCTCTAGGAAATGGGAACGCATTCCGCGTGTTTCTCGACAGACCGTTCACTTCTGAGGTGGTAGCAGCGGTGTCAGAGGCGACAGAAAGCCTAACCATTCCTTTGTCCAATTGGAAGATCGCCTTTAACAGCCATATGTCAGATTCAAACGTCTGGATGTTTGAGGTTGGGTCGGGCCGACCAGCAACTCAAATCGTGGCAAGCAGCTACGAGGATGAACAAGGGTATTTGTCCCCTGATGGCCGCTGGCTACTTTTCGACTCCAGACGATCTGGGGATTTACAGATTTGGGTTGCTGAGGCGGACGGCAAGAATGCACGACAACTGACAAACTTTAGATCTGTTGATATGGTGGCGGCGATCTGGGCCCCCAACTCGAGGGAGGCCATTATTTCTGTCCGGTCGAAGGATCTGGGAGCGAAGGTTTTTAAGACCCTCGTTGAAGGGCAATCCTCCTTGGCACCTTATTTCGACGGAGCCGAGGCTTGCAGTGCTTCCCGTGATGGAAAGTGGATCTATATTGTCAAAGGGGAGGGTACCAATCGAAGTATCTGGCGCACACAATATCCAGAGTCTTTCACGACAGAACTGATCGCCGATGGAGGAGCGTTTGGAATGGAATCTGCGGATGGTCTAAGATTCTATTTTTCGAAGCGGGATGAGAAGGAAGGCATATGGTCCCAGCCCTTGCCTCGCGGTCTTCAGACGCGCTTTGTCAGCAGACTCCACAAACGAAATCTTTTTGCTGTTGGAGAGAAGGGTGTCT
Source organism: Acidobacteriota bacterium (assembly GCA_025354885.1). GTDB lineage: Bacteria > Acidobacteriota > Terriglobia > Bryobacterales > Bryobacteraceae > Bryobacter. The sequence continues at coordinate 3,023 of JANXLY010000281.1, forward strand.
TCTACATTGCTCCGACCGCCCGTGGGATATTTCCCGGCTTGTTCTTCCAGAATTTTCAGAGTGAACCAGAAAAACTACTGCTATCGTTCGAACACGGGCTTGGATGGGGACTCGGACTATCATCAGACGAGCGGAAGCTGATATTTACACAGTTGGATGTGTGGAACTCCGACATAATGTTAGTTGAACGGTTTCACTAGCCAGCTGCTTCGCTTTTAGGGTGGGATTCAATTCACGGTGGAGCCACAATCTGGCGTGGAGCCAGATGGCCTCAATCGTCGCGTCAGAAACGCCCAGAATTGCAGCTGCTTCGTCGTTCGTGCATCCGCTGAAGAATTTCAGTTCAACGACTTGTACAGCGCGGCGATCCAAAATTTGGAGCCTAAGCAGAGCATTATTCAAGTCGAGGAAGTCGGTTTCATTTCGGGTCAAGGTGTGTTCGGATTCAAAGAGCGGAACCCTCAAAAATTCTCCACCACGTTTCTTGGACTGGTGCATTCGGGCGTAGTCGATGAGGATCCGGCGCATCTGATGAGCTGCCAACGCCAAAAAGTTCTTTGGGTCGTCGATTCTGATCTTTTGTTTTCCGAAAAGGCGCAGAACCGTTTCATGAACGAGAGCGGTACGCTGCAGCGTGTGCTCCTTGCGCTCTTTACGAAGTAAACGTCCAGCCAGCGCCCGGAGTTCAGGGTAGACCGCTTTGATCACTGCCTCTGCCTCAAGATCTGCCATGCATGTATCGTCTCATGACTTTTTCTTATTTTTCAAGTAGATCCGTACTATTTTGGATTTTCGCTTGGTTGTTTCGATGTGCTTTACGCTTGTAATTATTTGCGAGGTTTTTGGCCAAAGTTCTTCTCTATGCGAAGACCGATTGGCCTATCTCGATGATGTTCAATTTTTGGAGCCGCCCTAATGAATTCGAATTTACTAAGCCGAACCCTGATCCTAGAAACGACAGAAGATCGGCACGAGCGCCTTCAGCGTTCGAATCCAACTGCTGCTTCTATGGTGACATCCTCTCCAATTCAAGGGCACGGACGAATGAAACGAATTTTGGCTGGCATCAGGGCGGTGCTGATTTCCGTGCTGATGTTGGGCAGCGCTGTGTTGGTACAAGGGCAGGTGGATTCGACGCCACCGGTTTTGGTGTCGCTGGATTTCAATCCCAAGACGGTGGATACGACTTCAGGTCCAGCGACAGTAACCCTGACAGCGCGCATTACGGATGATTTGTCGGGGACAAGAAATCAAGGAGGGTATTTCAGAAGCCCTTCGGGCGCAAAAACTGCGCCGTTTTCATATGGCCGGATCTCAGGAACGGCCAGCGATGGGATCTACCAAGCGACAGTCACCCTTCCCGCCTTCACGGAGCCTGGCACGTGGCAGCTATACAGCTTCACTCTACAAGACGTGACTGGCAATCTTAGTTCACTCAATAATGCCGTATTGCTGGCTGCAGGATTTCCGGCAGCGCTGACGGTAATGTCAACAGAGGACGCGACGCCACCGGTTCTAGTGTCGCTGGATTTCAATCCCAAGACGGTGGATACGACTTCAGGTCCAGCGACGCTAACCCTGACAGCGCGTATCACGGATGATCTATCGGGAGCCAGGAATCAAGGCGGGTATTTCAGAAGCCCTTCGGGAGCAAAAACTGCGCCGTTTTCGTATGGCCGGATCTCAGGAACGGCCAGCGATGGGATCTACCAAGCGACAGTCACCCTTCCCGCCTTCACGGAGCCTGGCACGTGGCAGCTCTACAGTTTCACTGTACAAGACGTGACTGGCAATCTTAGTTCACTCAATAATGCGGTATTGCTGGCTGCAGGATTTCCGGCAGCGCTGACGGTAGTGTCAACAGAGGACGCGACGCCGCCGGTTCTGGTGTCGCTGGATTTCAATCCCAAGACGGTGGATACGACTTCAGGTCCAGCGACGCTAACCCTGACAGCGCGTATCACGGATGATC
>JANXLY010000299.1 GCA_025354885.1 Acidobacteriota bacterium
CAGTGCGAGGTTTGGTGGCCGGTGGGTTCGTTTTTGCATTTTGTGGAAGTCTGTCGAGGGCGACGACGCCATTGGGGGTTTGGACGCCTGGTACGTATTCCTGTTCCGGCCTTGGTGGGAGCGGAGGTTGATCGGGAATGGCTTCGATTTCCAGATTTTCGTTTTGGTGCAGGAGATCGAAGCGGATCTTTTGTTCGGCACGGATTGCTTTGATCGTGCGCTGGATTCTGGCGGGGAGACGGTCTAGCTCGCGCATGATGTGCGGGAGGAAGGCGACCGGGGTTTTGAGGATGTCATCGACGCGGATGCTCATGGCCAGGTTGAAGAGGAATTCCATTTGCAGGAAGCGGAGTTGCTGATGGATGAGCTGGTGGACGAGAATGACCTCGGCTGGAGTGACTGGATCGAATTGATCGAGTAAGTTGGTGACGACTGACAAGGCGACGTCGTGATCGTGGACGAAGCCATCGAAGTTTGAGAGTGAATAGAGGCCATGCTTCAGGGAATTTGAAGCAGAGCGGAGTTTGCCTGCCGGGGTACGTGGGCCAGTGGAGCGTTTGGCATTTTCACGGTTGGCGGCGAGGCGGGCGGCGGAAATGTGTTGGGTCGGCTGCGGAGTTTCTTCCGTGGGCTGACCCTCGATCGGTTGCATGTCTTCAGATAGGTTATCCATCGGTCACACAGTAGCAAGGGGGTGGATGGCGTTAGAGAAGTTGTTGGGTGGAAAGTGCGAAAAATAAGGAGTTTTCGCCGAAAAATAAATCTGAAATTTGTGTGAACGGCAAAATCGCAAAGCTGCTATTGGGAATTAGAAAGTTTGAATGCTGTGGCGTGATGCTCTTAGGCTTTAGCATTGGGGCGTCGACTCGGCCTTGCCGGTGGAAGGCTAGAATCGACTTTCATCAGCCGTTTACCCGCAGGTGACATCTGGGCGTATTCCCATGCCATCTGTCGTTCGGCAACGGTAGCTTGCGCGGAGCGCCCCCCCGTGATGAGGGTATAGATTCGTTTCGCTGCAGGAGTCATTTCAACGTCAGCGATTTCTTTGTCTATGAAAGCCTTGAAGCCTGGATTCCGGGCTGCGGTGGAGAAGAGCACTGTTTCTTGCGGCTTGATGTCGACCAGAACTCTACGTAGTCTTTTTGGAATTGGCATTGGTCTTCGTTCGATTCCTTGATTTTATTATAGGTCCGGAAAGATTGGCTGACAGGAATTGAATTCCAGAGAAGACCGGATGGGTGTCCGAGTCGTCTTCTTTTCTGCCATCGGCTGAAAACTCTGTTCTGGGTTGTGGAGACAAAGTCATCAGAATTCCAGTGACATCGGCGGGAAGGTCTATCTCGCGGACCCCTGTGTAAGGGTCTTTGTAAAGCGCTACCGTACGACGGGGATTGGTTCTGCCATTATTTGACAAATCGACCATACCGGCGCTTGTTACTGAGAGGACGGCAGAGCCGGGATCGTCGGCAAGGGTGATGGCGTTGCGAGCAGCCCAGCGATTTTCCAACTGAGGGCCATCCATCAGCAGAGCGACGACAAGATCAGGGCCCACGGCGCGAAGGAGATTCCCAGCGGGATCTGGTCTTGCCAAATCTTCGCATATCAAAGGCGCAAAGAGCAGCCATGGATTCAGTTGGATGAAATGGAGATTGCGCTGTTTCAGCTCCATGCATTCCCACCAGGATTGTTTTGGATTTAATGCAGGACCGAGTTGATACTGGATTACTTGCGAACCAGTGAGCAGCCAACGATGGTGCTTGTCCTGGCGGGCCTGAGTAAACTGCACCTTGAAGTGGGCCCGATTGGATCCGGCACTTTTCTTTGACGTTGCGGATTGAGCGACACCCGCAAGGAGGGACAATGCCGGGTAACGCTTCGCGCAAGCCAAGACCAGTTCTTCCCACTGATTTTCATTGATGGCGCACTCCGGCAGGACCAGGAGATCCACTGCACCGCAGAGTTCCAGCGCCAAGTCAATGTGGTTGATGGCGTCCATCACAATATTTGCGTTCTGGGGTGGATTGTAGGTGAACCAGCCGTAGCGCGAATTCATATTGTCCATCAGACCAACTGGCGCATCCACTGGAAAAAAACTGGGCGGTGTGATCTTCAGCGGCCAAGGCAAAAATAATATATTCAGCTCCGTGCGCTGTTCTCTGGCAGGTGAGTCAATCCATTGAACATTTAGTTCTGAAGTAGGACAGGCAGCAAGATGAAGGCTTAAGGATCGAATGTTCAGGCCTGTCTGAGGGGTTCTTCTCTTGGGAAGAATAATCAGCCGCTCGTAGGGAATCTCTTTGCCAAGAGTTGCCGGAGACCTCTTATGGATAGAGAGTTCCGCCAATATCTCAAACTCGGTGGGAGGCACCGCGCCTGCGGTGGAACGGTTGAAGTTCGCAAAAGTCTGGTCAGCGATCACCATGAGAAGGAGCGCAGCCTGAGAGGAAGCCTGAAGTTCACGAAGCTGCGAGAGCGGCTTATCCCCGCAGTCTTCGAGTAATTTGCTAAAAATCTTCTCGACCAAATGGCTTGCCCGTTTTGAATCTGGCTGGCCCAGCTTGTAGTCGTTTGCGTGATCGTCCAGCCTTTCGAGGTAGTCTTTGAAGTTCTTTGGGGGCCAGCGTTCGAGAGCTGTCAGGTAAGCGCCGGAGCGTTCGAGGAGGGCGGACATGAGGCCGAAGAGGTCTGGGGGCCAGGCGGGGGCTTGGCGGGTGGCTGGGTCCGCCAGACGGGGCAGGTAGAAGGTGAGGAGGTCGAGAACTGTGGGGGAGGCGGCCATGAATTATTTCTGGCTCGATGGAGGCAGGTATGCACTTAGTGCGCCGATGCCGGAAATTGTTGCTGATTTTTGTTCCCTCGTCAGAGCGACATACAAAAAGGCTACGTTCGGAGCTGTCGATCTGGCGGCTGGCGGCGGGATCTTCGGCGCTATCGAGCGAGGTCCGGAGAGGAATGACATCCTGCTCGGCGGCGACCAGGAAGACGTGTTCGAATTCGAGGCCCTTGACGCGGTGCATGGTTGCGAAGCGGATGCCTTCTTTTGAACGAAGGTCGGGCTGGGTGCGCTTGATTGTATGGGTGGGAAGGCCGCCGTCGCGCTCGATACAGGATGGGTAGCGGCTGAGCAGCCTGGTTGTTCTGGCAACGACGCAGATGCTGGCAGACGATAAACCTTGTTCGATGAGGGCGCGGATTTGATTCAGCAGAAAGGCTCGCTCGGAGGAGAGCGAAGCGAAGGAGTGTACCGAGGGATTGCGGCCGTGGGTGAGGGAGAGTTCGATCTTCAGATCGTCGGAAGCGCCGTCGAGGTCGTCGAAGGGTTTGTCTTCGAGAATCGAAAGAGCGAAGCGGCGGGTTTCTTGGGTGGTGCGGTAGTTGAGGCGGAGCTTTTTTCCACGGCCGTGGATATCGATCCCGCATTTGCCGAGCGAGGCTTTTTGGCGGTAGATGCGCTGGTGCGAATCGTCGAAGAGGAGTGCGCGAAGCACCGCAATGAATTTATAGATTCCAAAGTTGGCGGCAATGGTCTTTGATGGAGCGCTTTGTGTGCCTGGACAACACAAGGCCTTGTTGGATACGCAGGAGGAGTTCCGGAGTGCAGCGTGAAAATCTCTTCCAATTCACAGTGGAAGAAGGCTTGTCGAGCACTTCCTGAATCTTCCGGACATTCAATTTTTCCGCTTTGGCGAACAGCACTACTGACTTCTTTTCGATGAACGGATGATCCCCAATGTCGAGCATCAAAGTAGTATCTGCGATGTGGTCGCCCATGCTGGTGATATTCACGCAATAGGCACAACCATCGGGATCAGGCTCTGTCAGGACGATCCAGAGATGCCGTATCAGGATTGTTCGGCGTCGGAATGAAAAAGGTGTCGCCTGGCTGCAAAAGGTTGGGTCGTCTCTTCTCAGCGAGTTGCTAAGACTCTGTGAACGTGATCGCTTGCCTGGAGGTTCTGCAGGATCGCCTCAATTTGGGCGGGAGTCTTATTCCCATGGCGGAGGATGTCGGAGTAATTAATTGGGATGCGGCTCCCTCTCGGGTCCTCCCATTCCGGGAGCTTATGGGCTTCTTCCACAATTTCCCATCGGCTCAGACGACCGAACTTATTGAAGACCTCGTCGAGAAGTTCTTCCTCTACCTCCGAGAGATCACCATTTGAAGGATCTGCGATCATTTTCACTTCGTGATTTGCTTGCGGCTGGAGGTGTTGTTCCCAAAATTGAGGCTCACTTGGGGACGGTCCTTCGGTGACCAGGTCCAGCACGCGACTCAAGACTGGCCCACGATCCATGGAATAAAACGTGTCTGCAGTGATCGGGCTTCCCCACCGGAGCAGTGCCTCACGGTCGGCGAAGTAAAGGAGTTTCATGAGTTTCATGTAGCTCATGAAACCCTGTCCGTGACGCTTGATCAAGTGGGCCGCAGCTTGCGTTGCTTTGGTTTCGTTGAAGCGCATATCCATAGAATAACAGTTCCTATCACAAGGAAATTCCGAATGCAGGCATGCACCCGGAAGCATGTGCCTATCCCTGGAGACGTTCGGCAGAACGCAACGGTTTCCTTAGGACCTATTGCGAGCAAACGAGATCTGTGATCTCTGTTTTGATTGCCTCTTGCATGCACGGCGAGCAGTGGATGGGCGCAGAGTTGTAGTGCGCAAGGTACGGCTCCCATGTTTTTCATGCTATGGCGACGCATGGGGAAAGGCCACGTTGCATCCTTCTTGCGTCAACGGCGATGATCATCTGGCCCTGGAAATGGGAAGGAGGGCAGCGGGGACGGCGAGGGTGCCGTTCCGGTTCCGGCAAGGAAAAGCGCGAGCGACGGAGTTTGACCTGCAATTTATTGCTGGAGGGCGATTGTTGCGCTTTGGACTGGTGGTCGATGACGAACGGGTTGCCGAGGAGTGGCTGGTCGAAGTGGTGGGTGGACGGGAGCGGGTGGTTTATGAGCGTGTGAGCTCTGCTGAGGGTAAGACTGAGGTACAGGGCAAGGGACTTACCGACTGTGGGCCGAAAGTGGAGTTGATGGCGAAACTGGGAGGCAAACAACACCACACGTTTCTCGCTTCTGTGAAGAGTCTGGTGGAGGCAGAGGAGATTCTTGGACCAGTGGCGCTGGCACTGGAGTGGTTTGACTCCGGGCTTGTTTTGATCGGGCCGGAAGCGACGTTCGAGCGGCTCGCCAGCATGCTGTTTCTGGATGAAAAATTGAAGGGATTTGCGGGCGAGTTTTTGAAGTCGGCATCAACGGGCGTGGACGAAATTGAGGTCTCGAGGAAAGAGATTGCCGAGTCCGACTTTGAGGAGTTGTGGACGCGGGGAGGTCAAAAAAAATCATCTCCCGAGGCAGATCCGGATCCAATCATTATCACGCGGAATGATGGGATGGAGTTGATAAAGGAGAAGGCTGGGTATTTCGAGCAAGAAGTATTGGCAAGGCATCGGACAGATGGCGGCGAAGAGGCATCCTTTCGACTGAAGGATGAGTCGGACGGAACGCAGAAATTGTTGCGCCTGGCGCCGGCTTTGTATGACCTGAATCAGCGGCCGGCGGTGTATTTGATCGATGAGATTGACCGCAGTTTGCATCCGATGATGGTGCGGCATTTTGTCAGCAGTTTTCTGAGCGCCTGCCAGGGAGGGATGCGGCAGTTGCTGGTGACTACGCATGAATCGCGGCTGCTTGATCTGGAGATCTTGCGGCGTGACGAGATCTGGTTTGCCGAGAAGGATGGAGGACTGGCGACAAGGCTTTACTCGCTGGCGGATTTTCATGTTCGCAAGGATCTGAAGGTAGACAAGCAGTATCTGCAGGGAAGGTTTGGGGCGATTCCATTTTTGTCGGATGTTCAAGATCTGGTTGAGGAAGCGGAGCCGGTGGCGTGAGTCCTTCGCGGCGGAAAGTGAAGGCACTGACGCGTGATCGTGAGAGCTACCGGGATGACCGGATTTTCTGGGTCGGGACCGATGACCGGTATGCAACGAGGCAGTATCTGGATTTCTTGCGTGTGCCCAGAGTGAGGAAGTCGCCAGGATGGGGCGGGTTCTTCATGGGCATAAAAGGTCTCCTAAAGGTAGTCGAGCAGGTCGATGTCTTTGAGAGTGTTTGTGGTTTCGTCGAAGTGGAAAATGAGGCGCATGTTTCCGGTGACGGTCAGGCTCCAGAATCATTTTAGTGCTTCGACCGCCAAGACCGACTCCCTTACGGTCGCGGTTCGGTATCGGTTCAATCCGAAGACATAGGTAACAAAACGTTCCGAAGACATAGGTAACAGGAGGGTAAGGAGCTTGAAAGCCGTAAGGGCAGGCAAGATGGAAGGTATGCCCT